>NZ_JACFQM010000033.1:0-387 GCF_016101465.1 Snodgrassella sp. M0110
TATGGTTTAGCTGTTCGATACGCACTTCGGTCAGGCGGTGTTCGGCATCGTAATGGTAATACTGGGTACCGCTGGCGGTTTGTTTACTGCGAGTACGTCCGTGTTCGTCGTAGCTGTATTTCAGTCCGCGGAAGCTGAGCAGCTGATTAAAGCGGATCAGGTTTTGATTGCTTTCTTCTTCGCCACGTCTTCTGTCCAGCAGGTTGGCCGCAGCATCGTATTGCAGGGTTTCCCAGTACGCTTCGTTGCGGCAGCTTTCGATGCGTCCGGTCACGTCATAGCGGTAATCACTTTGTCCCTGCCGGTTGTGTTTTTTGCTTACCAGCCGGTCCAGATTGTCGTAGGTGTAGTTGCGGTCCAGTATGATATCCGGCAGGATGCCTGCTC
>NZ_JACFQM010000034.1:0-384 GCF_016101465.1 Snodgrassella sp. M0110
TAGGATTAACAAGAATCTCATCTGGATCAAGCTTTATTTTTTCTGTTGTTAACCCCCACGGATCAATCCAAGTCAACCCATTAGGTGCATACTGATACAGATTCAAACCGCCCAGCAACCCAATCGGGTCTGGCTGAGTAAATCTACCTATATCCGGATCATAATACCTGAAAGTATTGTAGTGCAGTCCGGTTTCTCTGTCTAAATACTGTCCCTGATACCTCAGATTCTGTTGTATCTCTGTATGAGTAATCTCCTGTATCGGTTTGCCCCATAACTGGTATGAGCATTCCCACACAATTTCACCGGCTTCATCCGTCAGCTCCTCCGGCATGCCGTTCAGGTCGGTATGGAAGTAGTAGATGTGTTGTTCCTGATTACCGT
>NZ_JACFQM010000035.1:0-342 GCF_016101465.1 Snodgrassella sp. M0110
TTGCATCGGTAAGTTCTTCCGGACAGCCATTCAGGTCGGTGTGGAAGTAGCGGATATGTTGTTCTTGGTTGCCGTCTGTGTCTATACGTGCCAGTGGTTCATAGCTGTTCTGGTCGGTATAGATATACAGGCTGGTGGGGTGATTCGAGCCGGTTTCCTGAATCATTCTTAAGCCGTCCCACAGGAAGCGGGTACGGTTGCATGGTTTGCCGTCACGGTCTAGCCGGTGTTTTTCAATCCGCCGGCCAAGTGCATCGTAGACGTAACCGTAGCGTTCAGTATGGTTTAGCTGTTCGATACGCACTTCGGTCAGGCGGTGTTCGGCATCGTAATGGTAATACT
>NZ_JACFQM010000036.1:0-324 GCF_016101465.1 Snodgrassella sp. M0110
TGTCGTTATCGGCAATTTCGACGATGCGGCTACGGGAATCGCGGTAGATAAGTAACTGGTTGTCGTTGCGGTCCTGCAGCATGCTCAGCAGCAGACGTTTGGGGTTGTTGGGATCGGGCTCGAACAGACGGTAGAAGCCGTTGTCGTCTTCAATTACCCAGCGGTCCTGTTCGCCCCGGCAGACGGATAAATTCTCGTTAAGACCGCGTATGCCTTTACCCGGCTGGATGGGTTCGATTTCGATACGCCGCCCTTCTTCGTTGATATAGACGGCAGCACAGGAACCATCAGGCTGCGGGTCGATTTCCATTTCGATTTCATAGT
>NZ_JACFQM010000037.1:0-312 GCF_016101465.1 Snodgrassella sp. M0110
GCTAATATCATTTATGACATTAGAACCAGAGCAACAACTGCAATATTTTGAATATCCACCTTTAAATCAAAATGACAAAGATTATAATAGGCCTACGAAAAATGTCCTTAGAGCACTTGTTATTTCATTAGGAGGGCGAAGTTTTATTGATGATTTTGATGATGATGAAAATGTTTTAAAAAAAGACGAGCAGTTTCATAAATTATTAGATGATCGTGATAATACTATTTATTCTTATGAAAGTTTTATGGAGTCTGATTATTGGATAGAACTTCGCAAAGCAGCGAAAGAACTCTTAGATGCAACAGAGGT
>NZ_JACFQM010000004.1:0-257807 GCF_016101465.1 Snodgrassella sp. M0110
AGATACAACAGAACCTGAGGTATCAGGGACAGTATTTAGACAGAGAAACCGGACTGCACTACAATACTTTCAGGTATTACGATCCAGATATAGGCCGCTTTACCCAACCTGACCCGATTGGGTTGGCCGGCGGATACAATCTTTATCAGTATGCACCGAATGCGTTTATGTGGATTGATCCGTGGGGATGGGCTAAATGTGGTACTGCCAGAAAAAAACGAAAGCCTTCCGCAAAGAACAAGCATATAGATCATTCCAGAACAATACATCATCCAGATGGATCTACTACTTACTACGACCATAAAGGTCGGGCGGTAACGTATGATAAATATGATAATCCAGATTTCAGCCCGTATAAGGAAGCAGAAGTAAAATCAACAAGGTTTAATGGTGATAGGAAACACGATAACAAAATAGCAAACAAAGAGATTGGATACAAAGGTGATAAAAAAGAGGATATATATAAGGCTCCGCCAGGAAAAGTGTGGCATCATGTTGATAAAGAGACATTGATACTTCTTGATGCTGAATTACATAAACACTTTCCTCATACAGGTGGTGCATCAGAACTTATTCATGGATAAACGTTAAAGGAAATAAAATGTTCCAATCAAAATATAAAGTACCCGAAGATATTGATAAACTGATTTCGAAATTAAAATTGAAAAAAAAATCACACAGTTCTTATATTAATTTTTTAAAACAATATAACGTGATTGATTTTTATAACATGGAATTTTGTTATGGTATTGACTGTGAAGGGGAAGAATTACCGCTCGAAGTTATTTTAGGCTTCTCAAAAAAAGAAGATGAAGATTTAATTGCTACAAACTATGGGTATCTGAATAGAATACCAAAAAAGCATATTGCTATAGCAACTGTGAATTATGGAGATTTACTTTGTTTACATCCGAATGGCAAAATTTATCATTGGGATCACGAAGTCAATGATTTGTATTTTGATCCGAAAGTAATAAACGGATACCTGGAACAAAATACCAATTTAAGATTTGTAGCAGATTCCTTTGATCAATTTTTATCAATGATTACCAAAATAGAAGATGATGATGATGATGATGATCCAAGTGAAGATGAATTTAAGAATCCGAATATTCCTTTTCCAGATTCAGCATTAAATACTTGGGTGAAAGATCCTAAAGGCATTTTTATGGGTTCACAGCGAAGCATTCCAATTTACTTAAAAAAATTAGAGCTTTCTGAAAAAGGACGTGAAGTATTAGCAAAATTAAAAAAAGAAGGAATTTCTGAAAAAGAACGTGAAATATTAGCGCGATTAAAAAAAGAAGGACTTTTAGAAGAAGGAATTTTTGAATAAAAAATTAAATTGTAATTACATTAATAAGAATGTGAACGTTGGCAACATCAGAAAAACAATGCTGAAATAATAAATTTTAGATTTAAAAACAGGTGGTAAACTGTTTATTACCACCTTCAAACTAAACTGATACCGCATAGGTATGTCCGCAGCAAACAGACCGCCAGCGGTACCCAGTATTATCATTACCATGCCGAACACCGCCTGACCGAAGTGCGTATCGACATACTGAACACTACGGCTACAGCTACGATACCCTCGGCCGGCGGATTGAAAAACACCGGCTGGACCGTGACGGTAAGCCATGCAACCGCACCACCTTCCCAATGGTTCTGGTGGCCGTCACAAATGGGGTGGCGGAACAACATGTAGAAAGTGAGACAAATATGAAGACTGCAACAGGATTTGCTAATTTATTGAAAATTTCTAAAAATATTCCTGAATCTGAGGGATGGTATATTTTTGTTGATTCAGATTTTGATGATACAAAAAAATGCATTGAATCTGCCAATTATTATCTTACTGAAACGGAAGAGGAAGATGATGATATGGATGAACAGAAAGATAAATATCTAGCCTGGCTGGAGTACGCAACATTTTTAGATATTATTTCTAATAAACTGGACCATCACCCTAATGCCTCTGAAGACGATTTAATAGAGGCTGTGATTTATTATCTTGAACTAGATGATTTTCTGGATTAATAATAAAATCGGCAATATACATGAATAAAGATATTTAATTAAGATAATTTTAATTTTTATTAGTATAAAATTGGATAGTGCCATATTCGCACAGATGTCATTATATGAAGACACAGTGAAGAAAACAGCAACTAAAACCTGATCCGCTTTAATCAGCTGCTCAGCTTCCGCAAAGAACAAGAATATAGATCATTCCAGAACAACATATCATCCGGATGGATCTATTACTTTCTACGACCATAAAGGTCGGGCGGTAACGTATGATAAATATGGTAATCCGGATTTCAGCCCGTATAAGGAAGCACAAGTAAAATCAAAAATGTTTAATGGTGATAGGAAACACGATAACAAAATAGCAAGCGAAAAGATTGGATACAAAGGTGATAAAAAAGATGATAAATACAAAGCTCCGCCAGGAAAAGTGTAACACCATGTTGATAAAGAGACATTGATACTTCTTGATGCTGAATTACATAAAAACTTTCCTCATACAGGTGGTGCATCAGAACTTATTCATGGATAAACCTTAAAGGAAATAAAATGTTCCAATCAAAATATACAGTGCCCAAAGATATTGATAAACTGATTTCGAAATTAAAATTGAAAAAAAAATCACACAGTTCTTATATTAATTTTCTAAAACAATATAACGTGATTGATTTTTATAACATGGAATTTTGTTATGGTATTGACTGTGAAGGGGAAGAATTACCGCTCGAAGTTATTTTAGGCTTCTCAAAAAAAGAAGATGAAGATTTAATTGCTACAAACTATGGGTATCTGAATAGAATACCTGAAAAGCATATTGCTATAGCAACTGTGAATTATGGAGATTTACTTTGTTTACATCCGAATGGCAAAATTTATCATTGGGATCACGAAGTTAATGATCTGTATTTTGATATGAAAGTAATAAACGGATACCTGGAACAAAATACCAATTTAAAATTTGTAGCAGATTCCTTTGATCAATTTTTATCAATGATTACCAAATTAGAAGATGATGATGATTATGATCCAAGTGAAAATGTATTTAATAATCCGAATATTCCTTTTCCAGATGAAATGTTAGATCGTTGGTTCCAAGACCCTAAAAGAATTTTTTTGTTGCCAGAACGATCAATACCAATTTACTTAAAAAAATTTGAACTTACTGAAAAAGGGCGTGAATTATTAGCAAAATTTAAAAAAGAAGGAATTTTTGAGTAAAAATTGAATTGTAATTAATAATAAAAATGTAAGTGTTGGCAACATCAGAAAACAATGCTGAAATAATAAATTTTAGCTTTAAAATCAGGTGGTAAACTGTTTATTACCACCTTGAAACTAAACTGATACCGCATAGGCATGTCCGCAGCAAACAGACCGCCAGCGGTACCCAGTATTATCATTACCATGCCGAACACCGCCTGACCGAAGTGCGTATCGGCATACTGAATACTACGGCTACAGCTACGATATCCTCGGCCGGCGGATTGAAAAACACCGGCTGGTTTCAGCCCATATGCGGAAGAAATAGTAAAATCAGATAAGTTCAATGGTAATAGGAAACACGATAACAGAATAGCAAGCGAAAAGATTGGATACAAAGGTGATAAAAAAGATGATAAATACAAAGCTCCGCCAGGAAAAGTGTGACACCATGTTGATAAAGAGACATTGATACTTCTTGATGCTGAATTACATAAAAACTTTCCTCATACAGGTGGTGCATCAGAACTTATTCATGGATAAACGTTAAAGGAAATAAAATGTTTCAATCAAAATATAAAGTACCCAAAGATATTGATAAACTGATTTCGAAATTAAAATTGAAAAAAAAATCACACAGTTCTTATATTAATTTTTTAAAACAATATAACGTGATTGATTTTTATAACATGGAATTTTGTTATGGTATTGACTGTGAAGGGGAAGAATTACCGCTCGAAGTTATTTTAGGCTTCTCAAAAAAAGAAGATGAAGATTTAATTGCTAAAAACTATGCGTATCTGAATAGAATACCAAAAAAGCATATTGCTATAGCAACTGTGAATTATGGAGATTTACTTTGTTTACATCCGAATGGCAAAATTTATCATTGGGATCACGAAGTCAATGATTTGTATTTTGATATGAAAGTAATAAACGGATACCTGGAACAAAATACCAATTTAAAATTTGTAGCAGATTCCTTTGATCAATTTTTATCAATGATTATCAAATTAGAAGATGATGATGATTATGATCCAAGTAAAGATGAATTTGAAAATCCGAATATTCCTTTTCCAGATGAAATGTTAGATCGTTGGTTCCAAGATCCTAAAAGAATTTTTCTGTTGCCAGAACGATCAATACCAATTTTCTTAAAAAAATTTGAACTTACTGAAAAAGGGCGTGAATTATTAGAAAAATTTAAAAAAGAAGGAATTTTTGAGTAAAAATTGAATTATAATTAATAATAAAAATGTAAGTGTTGGCAACATCAGAAAACAATGCTGAAATAATAAATTTTAGATTTAAAAACAGTTAGTAAACTGCTTATTACCACCTTGAAACTAAACTGATACCGCATAGGCATGTCTGCAGCAAACAGACCACCAGCGGTACCCAGTATTACCATTACGATGCCGAACACCGCCTGACCGAAGTGCGTATCGACATACTGAACGCTATGGCTACGATGCCCTCGGCCGGCGCATCGGCTGGATCGTGACGGTAAGCCATGCAACCGCACCAACTTCCCGATGGTTCTGGTGGCCGTAAAAAATGGGGTGGCGGAACAACATGTAGAAAGTGAGACAAATATGAAGACTGCAACAGGATTTACTAATTTATTGAAAATTTCTAAAAATATTTCTTATTATAAGGCATGTTATATTTTTGTTGATCCAGATTTTGATGATACGAAAAAATGCATTGAATCCGCCAACTATTATCTTTCTGAAACGAGAGATGAAGATGATGATATGGAAGAACAGGAAGATAAATATCTAGCTTGGCTGGAGTACGCAACATTTTTGGCAATTATTGACAATAAACTGGAACATCACCCTAATGCCTCGGATGATGATTTACTGGAGGCTGTGATGTATTATTATGAAAAAGATGCTTTTATAGATTAATAATAATAAAATCGGCAATATACATGAATAAAGATATTTAATTAAGATAATTTTAATTTTTATTATTATAAAATTGGATAGTGCTATATTCGCACAGATGTCATTTTATAAAGACACAGTGAAGAAAACAGCAACTAAAACCTGATCCGCTTTAATCAGCTGCTCAGCTTCCGCGGACTGAAATACAGCTACAACGAACACGGACGTACCCGCAGCAAACAGACCGCCGGCGGTACCCAGTATTATCATTACGATGCCGAACACCGGCTAACCGAAGTGCGTATCGGCATACTGAGCGCTATGGCTACGATGCCCTCGGCCGGTGGATTGAAAAATAATAGAGCAAAAACTACACGCAAACCTCAAGGTCACAGAATGATAGAAGAAGCGTTTGATAAAGAACCTAAAACACCTGGAGTACATGATGTCAAAGTATCACAACCATCAAATGTGTATTATCCTGATGGGACTACAAAAACAACTGATATTGTAAGAGCTGTAATCAGAGACAAACCTATTACTGCTTATCCATATGTTCCTAGAGATTAAAATATGAATATTAATTTAATTATAAAAGAAAAACCTACTGAATTGGATGAGTATCTAAATCAGGATGATATGGAATTACTACCTTTCCAATTTGCTCTTCTAGAGCTATCCCAGTATGTAAATGATTACATTAATATTTCATTCAAAAATCAACCAAGTATTGTTTTGGATTTGTTTGATGATTTTATGGTATGCTTTGACGATATAATCAATTTTATAAATGCGACCAAATTAGCATATTCTAAAAAAGAAAAAATATGGTTTTGTGAGCAAGGTTCGGATTTCTATTTATTTTATGAAGTTAAAGATAAAATAATTTATTTAACCTTTAAAAAAGGAAAATCTGTAGGTCTGCCAAATAGAAATACACCTGATTTTTCTGTAGAAGTAAATAAAATAGAATATTTTAAGCAATGGGAAAATTTGTTCCAAAAATTAAGCATTATTTTTGAAAAAAAACTTCATAAAAAAATTCCTCTACCCTTTTAATTCTTAATAACGTGTAAAAGCTCGAATAAATCAATATAAATTTATTTCAAAAAATGATATTCAAAATGCTCGATCAAATAATATATTAAAACAATCGGATGGACGTTGGGTTGTCGTAGGATCGAAAGACAGAATTCATCTGATAGAAAAAAATGGTTCTGAGATTGCTACCTCATTTGTCAAAGAAATGAAAGGATGTAAACTATGACTCTGTTAATAGGTGATAAATCACGTATAGCTGTTGAATATTCAATACATAATCGGGAAATGTTTTTTGGTTGTGCGAGATTATGGTTTAATAATTCATTTATTGGAAGTTTTAGTGATCCCATATATCTTGATGGATATTTGCTTGGTGGATGTTATGAAATACTATCTAAACCGATGCTTAATGATAGATATTCATTTGATAATCCGGTTAAAATATATGAATCAATTTATGATGACCAGTTATGTGATGATGATGATTTACATGACTTAGCACTATCTTATCGTATTAATTTTGGTACGTGGTCAGATTATTTTAATATTTATTCGTATAAGTTATCAGAAAGCACTGGCGCGATTTTATGGAAATTAATTGATAAATATGATGAATTGAAAGACTTAATAAATTATCCGTCATGTGTATTTTATGAGACTTTTAATTATAGTGATTTAATTGAAATCATGGATCAACTTAATTCTATAAAAACACAACAGTAAAATACAAGGGGCTGGGAAAAATAATCGGCCCCTTTAATTCATTTTATTGCTTAATTCCACTAAACCAGTATATTCTTAACCCCATTAACCACCTGTTTAGCCTGATAAAGCTGCTCACGCAGTTCCTGCACCCGGTTACCCTTAGCCATCAGCACAATACACTCGTTTGAAATCTTTACCGTCACGCCACGCACGGTCTTGAATCCCGCCTCTGCCAGCCAGTCGCTCCTAAGGTACAGGCCGAGACTTCATTATGTTAAATCAATAAATACTTATACCGGAAATCAGTTTTCCGCCCTGCTCAGAACCATTAGAACTATAGCTTACCTATAAAGCTATCTATCTTGAATACAAGAGAATTATCAATATAACATAAAGCTGTTTTGTACATTTTTAAAGCTAAGATAAAAACAATCCTTCATATTTTTATCTTATTTTGCTATTATTTAATTTAATATTAATAATTTTAAAAATTATTGACAATGAAACATCTTATTCAGCAGATTATATTACTCATTTTCTACTTAGTCTTCATTGACTTTGTACAAGCAAGTCAAACAAGTGTTTGTCATACCGACTCTCCTTATTATGATTTGTTGATTGAAAAGGACGGCATATATCTGCAAGAAACAGTGAAAGCTAAGAACAAAATTAGTTATGTATCTCAATCAAAAGCACGCTTAAAAGACATCACAGATAAAGGCGCTCGGATTATTTCTGATGATGGTGACAGGATACTTGTATTATCTAATGCAAAATACTTTTTTATACCTAAACACTTATATAGAACCATCAATCAATATAAAATTACCTCATTATTTAATGAAAATGAGGTTAGTAAAATTGTTTCTAACAAATTTTTTCTGGTTTCTGGTTATTGGTATTATGCCTCTTATGCGTTAGATGGAGAATCCTATAAACACAAAATACCTGAACTTAAAGGAAATTTAGAAATCATTGCCGTAGCCGTAGTAAATAATAAATATTTGGGAAGGTTTAATCATTTTGGGTCTATTGTATTAAAAGATGATGAGGGTTATCAAATTATATTAAAAGATGATAACGCAGTGTATGTCTACGATATAAGTAAGAATAAACTTGAAAAAATTCCTCATCTCACACCTTCACAAACACATTTTTTTCAGACACATCATTCTCATCCAAAAATTTACTACTTGTATGACGATGATACATTTTATCTGATTGATAAAGACTATAAATACACAGACATTACCGAAGAGTTCAATCTGCAAGGTAAGTATAATGGGTTTACTAAAGCGGAGATGCACACTAATTGGTCAGGTGATTCTATGGATACAAAGGATGGACTGATATGGATTAAAATATTTAATTCTTTTAAACCAGTTAAAGCGACCTATCTGAATGCGTACAAAGATTTATATGTCTATCATAACAAAGTATATAGCCATAATTGGGCTCTTCAAGATGAAGCTGCTCCTTCTGATCCGAGCTATAGAGATGGATCAATTGATATATCAAATGTCAAAAATCCTGGTGAACTACACAAAATTTCATCTTCAGAGTACTTTGACAATCAACAATACTATAGTCTTGAAGAAAATTCACGAAGACTAGAAAAAAAAGAGCCTTCTGCCTATCTCAAACTACTTACTGCAAAAGATCATATTGAAATCAGAGAGAAGCGAATTTTTATTGACGGGCAACAACTCAATACCGATCAATTTCAAGATGCTCCGATTTTTCTGGGATCAATTGTCGATATTATAAGTCCATGTAGGAAAATTATACTTCCAGCTTGCGGCTACGAATACCGTTCAAAACAGGACTACTATTACTTTTTTACAGATGGTAAAAAAGTTTATGCTTATATCAATCCTGGAGAAAATCAAAAACCAAAAGTGTTGCATAACGTTTCTCCTCGAAATCTCAAGGCAAACGATTACGATACATTAAAAAAATTACTGAACATATTGCTACCAACAGCAAAGAAAAACGATTAGTTTTAAAAAGATCCGACGGCACCAGTCTCAGCTAGCTGATGACACAGTTTTTTCAGTACTCAAAGGGCATATATATAATTGATTAAATGTCTAGCAAATATCGTTTCTATTCACTGACCGGCACTATACCAAAGCCTGATATTTTAAAGACGCGACTAAATTATACTAAATCAATAAATATTTTTATCATAAATGAGCTTTCCGTACAGCTTAGGATAAATAAATGTATAGCTTACCTATAAAACCATCTATTTTTAAATAGGAATAATTTATCAGTATAACATAAAGCTGTTGTGCATATTTTTTTAGAGATAAGATAAAAATCCTTTATATATTTATCTTATTTTGCTAAAATTAATATAATATTAATTATTCTAAAATTATTGACAATGAAATATCTTATTCAGCAGATTATATTAATCATTTTCTATCTGGTATTCATTGAATTTGCACAAGCATGTTATTGTTTCTCCAACCCTCATTATTATAATCTATTAGTTGAAGAAGATGGCATATATTTGCAAGAAACAGTTAAAGATATGAACGAAATTAGTTTTGTATCTCAATCAAAAATACGTTTAGAGGGTTTTAAAAATAAAGACGTGCGGGTTATTTCTGATGATGGTAGCAATACACTTGTGCTATCAAATGCAAAATACTATTTTATACCTCAATCCTTAGAGTCCACCAAAGTAAATAAATTTACTCCATTATTTAATGAAAACGAAGTTAGCAAAATAGTCGCTAACCATTTTTTTCTGGTATCTGGCAATTGGTATTATGCGTCTTATTACGCACCAAGGGGAGAAACTTATAAACAAAAAATACCTAAGCTCAAAGGAGATTTGGAAATCATTGTCAACTTCGGTGACTATAAATATTTGTTAAAAAATGATAACTATGTATATATATACGATAAAAACGATAATAAACTTGAAAAAATTTCACATCAAGGAAATTGGGAAATCATTACCAACTTTGGTAGTGAGGCATTATTAAAAGATGATAATGCTGTATATGTCTTTGATAATCACAGGGATAAATTTGAAAAAATTCCGCATCTCACACCTTCACAAACACATCTTTTTCAGTCACTTTATTTTTTAGATAGGAATAATCGTTATTACTTATATGATGATGATACTTTTTATCTGATTAATCTTGCTGAACGTTTTAAATACACAGACATTACCAATGAATTCAATCTGCAAGGTAAGTATGATGGTTTTACTAAAGCAGAGATGCACACTAATGAGTCAAGTGATTCTATGGATACAAAGGATGGGCTGATATGGCTTAGATTAGGAGATTCTTTTACACCAGTCAAAGCGACCTACCTGAATGCGTACAAAGATTTATATGTCTATCATAATAAAGTTTATGCTAACAATCGTGATCTTTATGATTTTATACGCCATGAAACAGCTCCTCCTGATCCGTGCTACGGAGATACTTTATACAAAGATAAATCAATTGATCTATCGAATGTTAAAAATCCAAGAGAACTACACCGACCTTTATTTTCAGTGTTCTCTGACAATCAACAACAATATAGTCTTAAAGAAGATCCTTTTAGACTAGAAAAAAAAGACCCTTATGCCTATCCCCGACTTACTACAAAAGATCATATTGAAATCAAAGAAAAGCGAGTTTTTATTGACGGGCAACAACTCAATACCGATGAATTTAAAGATACACCGATTTTTCTGGGATCAATCGCCGTTATTATAAGTCAATGTAACTACATATCATCTCGTGATATAATGGATTACTATTACTTTTTTACAGATAGTAAAAAAGTTTATGCTTATATTAATCCTGAAAAAAATCAAAAATCAAAAGTGCTGGATAACGTTTCTCCTCGAAATCTCAAGGTAAACGATTACGATACATTAAAAAAATTATTGAACATATTGCTACCTCCAGCAAAGGAAAACGATTCGTTTTAAAAAGATCCGACAGCACCAATCCACACTGGCTGATGACACAGTTTTTCAATATCTCGACAAACATGCATATGAACGATTTAATATATAGCAAATATCGTTTCTGTTCATTGGCCAGAACTATACCAAAGCATGATATTTTTGGTGTGACTAAATTATGCTAAATAAACATTTATACTGCAAATCGGTTTTCTGTGCAGATTACGATAAATAGGCATGAGGGTTATTTCTGATGTTGGTAGCAAGCTAGTGTATCCAATACAAAATATTATTAAATACCTAAATCCTTATCTAACGATGCCAAAAAATGAAATTATCCCGTTAGTTAATAAAAGCGAAGTTAGCAGAATTGTCACTAACGCATTCTTTCTGGTTTCTGGTAAATAATACTATTGCCTCTTCTGCATTAAATGGAAAATTTAATAAATACAATATATTTAGACTTAAAGAGAATTTATAAATCATTTCCAATTTTAATGGTAGCGAATATTTGATAAAAGATAATAATAATAATGTATTTATTAAAACATAAAAACCCATCAGTGACCGTAAATGAGTTCGATGTTGATATCTCTGAGGATGGGTTAATAATTTATGAGTCATGCATAAATTATATTTTATTGATTGTAATGATACGGATATTTATAAAATTACCGGTTGTGAAAATAAAAAAGCATAAAAGAAATACAAAAACTGATTATATCTGTCTTATATTATTACACTGATAAGGAGTTACTACCACAACGATGTTTTGATCCTCAGAATAAATATGTAGATGCATAGGAATAGATATAAATAATTTAAATAAATAAATTATTTTTGAGTCAAATTTAATAAATATAGCTACTCTTCCTGTCTACAAAACACTGGCAATATCTTTACTACTATTACAGTGCCAAACACGGTTTAAATAGAAACAATCAGTTTTGCATCCGCACCACCCTTCTGTGAGACAGGTTGCAAATGATTCAGGAAAGCAGCGCAGAAACCGACATAGCCTTTACCTGTATACCGGCGAAGGCAGCTATGAACCGCTAGCGCGGATAGACAGAAACGGTAATCAGGAACAACACATCTACTACTTCCATACCGACCTGAACGGCATGCCGGAGGAGCTGACAGATGAAGTCGGTGAAACTGTCCGGGAATGCTCATATCAGCTGTGGAACAAACCGATACAGGAGATTGCCCATCAAGAGATACAACAGAACCTGAGATATCTGATCAGTATTCAGACAGAGAAAACGGACTGCACTACAATACTTTCAGATATTATAATCTGGATACAGGCCGCTTTACTCAGCCTAACCCGATTGGGTTAAACGGCGGGATAAACCTGTATGCATATGGGCCGAATCCTCTCACATGGATTGATCCGCTGGGGTTAACCGAAGACCCTGTTTACGAAAACTCAGGTCATCATGACCCTCATCATTTAAAGAATAGGCGATTTCAACTTAATAAAACAAAAAGTGTTATCCCAAAAATGCCGAGGAACTTTTTAAATATAGTCAGGTTGATCCTGATGATCCAACAACTCGATGGACAAAAGTTGGTGAAGGGAAAAAGGCTGTTTGACATAGATTCCAAAGCACTGCGCCAGATAGTTCTAGTCCTTTTCATTGGAATGGTTCTACAAATAGCGTCGATTTTAAAGGCAAACCGAATGCAATTGCTATGCAAAATGTTTCTAAATTTGCCAAGAAAATGAAAGGATGCAAACTATGATTCCGCTAATAGGTGATAAATCTCGTATAGCTGTTGAGTATTCAATACTTAATCGAGAAAGTTTTTTTGGTTGTGCGAGATTATGGTTTAATAATTCATTTATTGGAAGTTTAAGTGATACCACCATATATCTTGATGGATATTTGCTTGGCGGATGTTATGAAATACTATCTAAACCGATGCTTAATGATAGATATTCATTTGATAATCCGGTTAAAATATATGAATCAATTGATGATGATACGCGGCTTGATGATGATGAGTTATATGGCTTAGCACTATCTAATCGTATTAATTTTGGTACATGGTCAGATTTTTTTGATATTTATTCGTACAAGTTATCAGAAAGCACTGGTGCGATTTTATGGAAATTAATTGATACATATGGTGATGCGAAAGACTTAATAAATTATCCGTCATGTGTATTTTATGAGACTCTTAATTATAGTGATTTAATTGAAATCATGGATCAACTTAATTCTATAAAAACACAACAGTAAAATAAAAGAGGCTGGGAAAAATAATCGGCCTCTTTAGTTCATTTTATTGCTTAAATCCACTAAACCAGTATACCAAGTAATAGGATGTGGTGCATACTGATAAAGATTAAATCCGCCGTCCAACCCAATCGGATCCGCCACAGTAAAGCGATCTGTATCCGGATCATAGTACCTGAAAGTATTGTAATGCAGTCCGGTTTCTTTGTCTGAATATTGTCTCTGATGCCGCAGGTTCTGTTGTATCTCTCTATGGGCAATCTCCTGTATCGGTTTACCCCACAGCTGCTAAAAGCATTCCCAGACAGTTTTACTGGCCTCACCCGTCAGTTCCTCCGGCATGCCATTCAGGTCGGTATGGAAGTAGTAGATGTGTTGTTCCTGATTACCGTTTCTGTCTATCCGCGCCAGCGGTTCATAGCTGTACTGGTCGGTATACAGATACAGGCTCTGCCGTTTGTCTGCGCTGCTTTCCTGAATCATCTGCCGACCGAGCGCATCGTGTACTCTGTGTTTTTGATGTTACCAACAGCATTTCTTATGCTTCTTATTGTAATTACAATTTAACTTTTCATTCAAAAATGCCGTCTGGCAAAAGTCCTGCTTTTTTTAAGCTTGCTAATTTTTCACGATCCTCTTCAGTAGGTACTAATGTTTTGAATTTTGCTAATATTTTACGTCCTCTTTCAGAAGCTTCTAATTTTTCTATATATATCGGTATAAATAGTTCTGACTCATTAAAAATCCTTTTAGGATTTTCTTCCCAAAGCTCTAATGCCTCTGCCGGAAAAGTAATATCCGGAAGATTAAATTCATTTTCATTCTGATTATAATTAGCTTTATTTTTTGTTCTAGTAATCATGGATAAAAATTGACCAAATGAGTCTGCTACTGGCATTAAAGCTGTATTTTGATCCAAATACCCGTATCTAACCATCATATCAAAATGTAAATCATTGATTTTACGATCCCAATAATAAATTGGACCACCACCCAGACAAAGTAAATCTCCATGATTTATTCTTGCTATAGCGAAGTAGCCCCTAGGTACTCTTTTTAAACACATCTCATTAAGAGCAATTAAATCTTCACCTGCTTTTTCTGAGAATCCCAGAATCACTTCCAGGGGCAATTTCTTCCCTTCATAGTCAATATAATAACTATAATCTAAACCATAAAAATCAATTACGTTATATTGTTTTAAAAAATTAACGTAAGATTCGTATGCTTTTCTTTTTAATTTTAGTTGTGAAATCAGTTTATTAATGTTTTTGGGCACCGGATATTTTGATTGAAATTTTTTATTTCCTTCAATGTTCCATGAATCAGAAATACTGGCCTGATTTTCTTCTATTCTATCTGGGTTTTCTGAGTTAATTCCCGGATCGGTACTGTTTTGGAATTGATATTCATCCTCATCAGCTTTCTTGCTATTTATTTTTTTCCTCTTCTGTAATTATCTAACTAAAGTGCTTCCGGTGAAAGATCATCAATATACGCTAGAACTGATATATGAGTTTTTTCCTCTACTTCTTTTAGCCAGTTACAAAAATTCTCAAATATAACATCATCACTTTCTTCTTCACTTAAAAATCCAAAACCGGATGTATGAGAAACATCTAAAGTATTTAATGCTTCAATAAATTCGGCCTCATTTTTAATCAGCCAATCCATTGGTAACTTCATCATAATATCTATTAGCTTAAGTTCATCCTCATAAGCAAGATAAGATGGTCTGTTTTCCAAAAAATTATTAAGTATATTTTCATTCATAAGTTAATATTATGATCCGACTAATAGAATTTGTTTTCTATGGATATTTCATTTTTTTTAACATTTAATATTTTAAACACATACAAAATTTGCCTTTAAATAATTATGCAACTGAATTTCAAATAGTTTTCTTAAATCGGCTGTCACCGATATTTTTTACTATTTAATAACTTAATATATGGAAAAATGCATCATGCACTGTATCTCATGAGTCTATGTCATTTGTTTTCTTTTTATTTCCAGTAACAACTACAAATTCCCTTATAGTTCTCGATGGAATAATTGTTTTTCCTTCAATACCACTAGCAGTATTTGATGAGCTATTCATATCAAAGATCTCGGCTTTAGCTAGATTTTTAGTTAGTTCGTTATTGCCATATCTAGCTTCAAATACGTGATAATTTCCATATTTATCAACAGGTACAAATATGCTTTTATTCTACTCACATAAACTAAGGTGAGAGTGAGCCCATCTCTACAGTAAATCAAAAAGCTATAATGGATTATTGGAGAAACTATACATTTTTATATAGTCGATTATCCAAAGAAAAAATACATAAAATTATCTACAAACAATTTAGAAGAAAGATTTTTGTTTAATTCCTTTTCAATTCTTAATAAATATTCAGGTTTGTGATTAAAATCATCATCAGCTACATCACCGCAAAATTCAATCTCTTCCACCTCAATAAGTTTTGAATAAATATTCAAAAAATCACTTAATGAGTCTGTTAATTTATACATATCCATCTGTACACTACCATAAACAGGAGATTTAATGTCAGATGAATCACATAACAACACATCACCATTACGTTCAGCAAATATGATATAACTACCTTTCCATTCTGGATCATTATCCCAGCCATCAAGGATATTTTTCAATTGATTTTTTTCGATAAATCGAATATATAAATCGTTTCCTAATATTGGCCCATCTTCAAGTATTATATGGTCATAAAAGTATAGAATCTCTCCAGCTAATGGAAGATCAATTTTATCAGCATTCAATTTCGTATTAGAATACTGCATAATCCCTATAGTTTCATTACTGTTTTGAAATGTTTCTGCAAATTTACGCAGACTATTATCAATAAACATATATTTTCACCTTCAGCATTTATTATGTTGTCTTAAAGTAGCGCCTCGATCTATCAAACATCCATTGGTTGGCAAGTTTACTATTTGGTGTATTCAAAATTAGCGCTTTTTCTGTAGCTGTCCAAGCCAAGCTCGAGTTCCCTTTCCTCCATTTTGCAATAATACTTTTTCTTGTGCCGAAACCCTATTTATTGCGGTACCCTGGTTTCCAGATTGAGCACTTAACGAATCATGAAGCTTATATGTTATTAAGTCATCCGCCGCAGTTAACCCCAATGGATCAATCCATAACAGCGCATTTGGCGCATACTGATATAGATTATAGCCACCCAGCAATCCAATCGGGTCGGGCTGTGTAAAGCGACCTGTATCCGGGAAGGTATTGTAATGCAGTCCGTTTTCTCTGTCTGAATACTGATCAGATATCTCAGATTCTGTTGTATCTCTCTATGGGCAATCTCCTGTATCGGTTTGCCCCATAACTGATATGAGCATTCCCAAACGATTTCTCCGGCTTCATCCGTCAGCTACTCCGGCATGCCGTTTACATCGGTATGGAAGTAGTAGATATGCTCTTGCTAATTGCCTGTCCGATCTATCCGCGCCAACGCTTCATAGCTTACAGGCCTGTATACAGATACCAACTATACAGTTTTAATTTACATAATTAATTTGGTTAATTTTTTTAAATTAAATATAATTAACTTGTAAGTATTATTCAAATGTTTGAAATTTTGATAGCCAATAATTACCCTTATCATAAACACAATTAATTAAAACATTTCCTTCTGTTTTAATGGCTAATTCACGACTATAATAGATTTGTTTATCGAAATACCATTTTATATTAGCTATATCAAGATATTTAATAATAAGTTCAAAACTTGTTTCAGAATATATGATATTATCATTTAATAGCGTTACTGGATAACGAGTTAAGTAAAAATTTAATGAATTTATTTTTGAATCGATTACTTTGATTTCCAATGCATTATAAAAATATGAAAACACTTTTTCTTTGTTTAATCTATCAAAATAACACTTCTCTATTAAATCTTCTTTTTTAAAAACGGAATATATTTCTTCCTCAACTAGTCCAACCTTTAATTTTAAATACACTCCTGTTCTAAGAAAATTAGTTAAATCCATTGATTTTCCCATTATTTTTAAAATTCTATCATAATAGATCTATCTAAATAGAGCAAATAGTATGGCCTTAAATAATGCAAATTTATCTGATAAATATCTTAAACAAGATTCTACTTTTATAATTATTTATATTATTAAATATAATAATGAATATAATATATAAATATTTTATAGCCCTATAATGGGAAGATAGTAAGTGATATTTATATACTTTCTATCCAATTCTAAATCAAAAGATTTTTCAAAATTATTTTTTGTATTCACGTTAAATCAACTTTCTAAGAAATTATGTTCTTTAAATGAAACCATATTTATGAAAGTTTCTATCAATATTTTTTCATTTACTGAACACTTTTACATTCTTGTTTTAGCATGTTGCTAAAAGCATGATCGTCTCACAATTATATACTATTTGGTCAATTTTTTAATTTAGTAAATAACGAGATTCAAATATTAAAATTATTAGTAATATAATCTAAAAATTAATCAAATACATCTTTAGATATTTGAAATTTAGATAATCGATAATTGCCTTTATCATAGATACAACTGATTAAAACGTTCCCTTCTGTTCTAATGGTTAATTCACGACCATAATGATTTCTTTTCTCAAAACACCATTCTATATCAGCAATATCGAGATATTTCATAATTAGTTCGAGACTTGTTTCTGGATATATAAAGATATTATTTAGTAATGTAATAGGATTATAAGTTAAATCAAACCCTATTGTATGTATCTTTGAATCAACTATTATTATTTGTAACCCATCATAATAATAAGAAAAGCCTTCATCTTTATTCAATTTATTAAAATAATTTTTTTTGCCTAAATATTTTTTTTTAAAAACAGAATATATTTTTTTCTCCGACAATCCAATTTTTAATTTTAAAAATTTTCCCGTTCTAAGAAAATTGGTTAAATTCATTGATGTTCTCCAATACTTTTGAGAATACGATTAAGTTAAACTTTAATAACTCTACCAAATATCTTAATTTTTATAAGAAATTTTATTTCTAGTGCATCCATATTATTGCGTTTTCTCGATGAAATATTGATTTCTTTTTCAGTATTGATATAAATAAAATATGTACTTTAAAAATCGAAACTTGTAGTCAAAAATATAACAATTATGGATATCAACCACACTATACACCATTTATTTAAAATTTTAAATTTTCTTTAATCTTTGCTTCAGAACCAATATTAAAACTATTACTCTAAATGTATTTAAGATTCATTTAGAATTAGACTTTTTTAATTTTTTTATCATCTTTTGGATTAGTTCTAAATTTTTTTGTAATTCTATTACATCATTCAGTTTAAATGCCTCTTTGGGTAAATTTCGGATTACAAGATTTGCATTTCTTTTTAATAAATTAAGCAAATAACAGTAATCTATTTCACCAGAGAATATTATTTCTTTTTTACCATAAGTATCATCTATAAATCTTATATTACATATTTGATTAACATAATAAATATCAAAATAGAATGGACCATCCATAAAACGACAATTAGCCATATAATGACGTCCAACCCTACAAGCTTCTTCTATCCAAAAATTTAATATTGCTGCTGTAAAATCATCCCAATTTTCCTCAGGGAAAAAAATATTATTCTCAATTTGAAAATATATTTGCGAAAATATTTGGGTTGATACTTTACTTTTTGATACTCTAACCGTATCAGGTGGGATTATTAAATCAATCATTTTAACGCTTCCTTTGATAAGGATTATAAGGATCAAGGTCAAAAGGATAAGCAGTTTCAACCTTTATAGTCTGTTTATTTATCCACATTTCAATTGACATATTACCAGATGTATCTCGTCCTAAAACTCTATCTCTCTGGGATTTAATAATTTTGACATTAGAATATGCTTCTCGAACAGCTTTTCCAATGTCTTTATGGCTCATATTTTCAGGGAATAAAGTCTTTTTACTGTCCTTGCTTATCATCCCACTCCCTCCTTGAGAATGACCGCTTAGAATATATTCAACATCTATTGCAATTTTTTCTTCGAAAGTAAATTAAATGGCTTTTTTCTACCGTTAGAATTACAATTCTTGATCCCTAGCTTATTTAGTCCCCATGGATCAATCCGTAACAGCGCATTTGGCGCATACTGATACAGATTAATATCACCCAGCAATCCAATTAGGTCTGGCTCGGTAAAGCGGCCTATATCCGGATCATAATACCTGAAAGTATTGTAGTGCAGTCCGGTTTCTCTGTCCAAATACTGCCCCTGATACCGCAGGTTCTGCTGTATCTCTGTATGAGTAATCTCCTGTATCGGTTTGCCCCATAGCTGATATGAGCATTCCCAGACGATTTCACCGGCTTCATCCGTCAGCTCCTCCGACATGCCGTTCAGGTCGGTATGGAAGTAGTAGATGTATTGTTCCTGATTACCGTTTCTGTCTATTCGCGCCAGCGGTTCATAACTGCCTTCGTCAGTATACAGATACAGGCTCTGCCGTTTGTCCGCGCTGCTTTCCTGAATCATTTGCAGTCCGTCCCACAGGAAGGTGGTGCGGTTGCATGGCTAGCCGTCCCAGTCCAGCCGGTGTTTTTCGAGTGAATCAGAGAAACCGGGCTGCACTACAATACTTTCAGGTATTATGATCCGGATACAGGCCGCTTTACCCAGCCGGATCCGATTGGGTTGGCCGGCGGATTTATCTGTATCAGTATGCACCCAACGCGTTTATGTGGATTGATCCTTGGGGATGGGTGAAATTAAAAAATTGCCGTGAGCAATATATGGGAAGAACGCCGGGTAAAAAGAGTACAACCGACAGAACGGATCAACCGAATGCGTAAGGAAGGATGTTTAGGGGTGATAATGAGACCGGTAAGTTTAAAAGCTCAACCTATGGACAATGGTACTCAGTAAAAGATGCAGATATGGCTCACAAAACTGATGTAGTTAAATACTGGAATACTGAAGGTGGATACTATTGACCTAAATTTAAAGAAGTTAGGGATTTTATGAAAAACCTCGATAATTATGAATTAGAGTATTTCAGATATAATCGTTCCCAAGGGGCGAAATTAAGAGAAACCTATAAACATCCTGACGAATTTAAATAGTCAACTGAAAAATAAATTTTTTTAAATAAGTGAGATAAGTATGCGAAATAAAAATTTAAAAGATTTATCAGATGTAAATCCTGAATTAGGAAAAAAAATTGTTTCCATCGGAGAAGAAGGTAACAGATTTGCTAGAAACAAAGATTATACTGCAGCCATAGGAAACTATAAGAAAGCATGGGAGCTTTTACCCGAACCAAAATTAGAATGGGAACCAGATAGTATGTGGTTATCATCTTCATTTTATGATGCTTATTTAGCTTTAAAAGATTATAAAAAGGCTGAATTCTGGGCACAGAACCGGCTTAAAGCAGTAAGTTCTGATATAGATACAGGTCCATATACAGATCTTGGTGTGGTGAATTATGAATTAGGCCAGTATGATAAAGCATATGAATATTTTGACATAGCATATCAAGGTGGCCAAGCACGTGCATTTAAAGAAAGACCTAAAAAATATTTAGATTTTTATTTAAAAGAGACAAAAAATAAAAAATAAATATCGGTCAGAGACATTATAAATAAAGAAAATTGGTGGTAACACTGTTACCCCTAAGAAGCCAAATATTGTACACAGATGAAGGGCTGATTGATGACGGCTGCAGCTCCAATCTGATAGGCTGATTAAATCATCAACTGAGCAAGAATATCAATTCTGCAATTGTTCCTGCTCAGTATGTTTTAAAAACTAATTCAGTAAACACAGACAGAATAAAAATCAGACCTGTATTTCTGATTTATGGAAAATACGAATCTTATGTTAATTTTTTAAAACAATATAATGTAATTGATTTTTATGGTTTAGATTATAGTTATTGTATTAACTATGAAGTAAAAAAATTGCCTCTGGAAATGATTCTGGGATTCTCGGAAAAAGCAGGTGAAGATTTAATTGCTTTTAATGAAAAATGTTTAAACAGAGTACCTAGGACTACTTCGCTATAGTAAGAATAAATCATGGAAATTTACTTTGTTTGCATCTCTTTGGCATAATTTATAATTATGATATTAACATTAATTAGTTATACTTTGGCATGAAAGTAAAATATGGATATTTACGACAAAATACATATTTAAAAATAGTAAGACTCATTTGGTCAATTTTTATCCATGATTACTAGAACAAAAAATAAAGCTAATTATAATCAGAATGAAAATGAATTTCATCTTCCGGATATTACTTTTCCGGCAGAAGCATTAGAGCTTTGGGAAGAAAATCCTAAAAGATTTTTAATGTGTCAGAACTATTTATACCGATATATATATAGAAAAATTAACAAGCTTAAAAAAGCAGGACTTTTGCCAGACGGTATTTTTGAATGAAAAGTTAAATTGTAATTACAATAAGAAGCATAAGAAGTGCTGCTGATAGAAAACACAGTGTACACGATACACTTGACCGGCGGATTGAAAAACAGACCAAACGTCCGGGAGCGGGTATCCTGCCGGATATCATAATGGATCGCAGCTACAGCTACGACAATCTGGACCGACTGGTAAGCAAAAAACACAACCGACAGGGACAAAGTGATTACCGCTACCACGTGACCGGCCGCATCGAAAGCTGCCGCAACGAATCCTACTGGGAAACCCTGCAATACGATGCTGCGGCCAACCTGCTGGACAGAAGACGTGGCGAAGAAGAAAGCAATCAGAACCTGATCCGCTTTAATCAGCTGCTCAGCTTCCGCGGACTGAAATACAGCTACGACGAACACGGACGTACCCGCAGCAAACAAACCGCCAGCGGTACCCAGTATTACCATTACGATGCCGAACACCGCCTGACCGAAGTGCGTATCGAACAGCTAAACCATACTGAACGCTACGGTTACGTCTATGATGCCCTCGGCCGGCGGATCGAAAAACATCGGCTAGACCGAGAAGGCAAACCATGCAACCGCACCACCTTCCTGTGGGACAGGATGCAGATGATTCAGGAAAGTAGCGCAGACAAACGGCAGAGCCTGTATCTGTATACTGACGAAGGCAGTTATGAACCGCTGGCGCGGATAGACCGGACCGGTAATCAGGAACAACACATCTACTACTTCCATACCGACCTGAACGGCTTGCCGGAGGAGCTGACGGATGAAGCCGGTGAAATTGTGTGGGAAGGCTCATATCAGTTATGGGGCAAACCGATACAGGAGATTGCCCATACAGAGATACAACAGAACCTGAGGTATCAAGGACAGTATTTAGACAGAGAAACCGGACTGCACTACAATACTTTCAGGTATTACGATCCAGATATAGGCCGCTTTACCCAACCTGACCCGATTGGATTAGCCGGCGGACTCAATCTTTATCAGTATGCACCTAATGGATTTACTTGGATTGATCCACTTGGCTTGAAATGCGGATTAACAGCTAAGCAACGAAAAAATAAAATTAAAAGAATCAAAAATCAACTTTCTGCTGGTGGAAATAAAGGAATTACAGGTAAAGTAAGTGTTAAAGAAGCAAGAATCTTAGGAGAAACTTTTGTTGGACCTAATTATAGAGAAGTAAAAAGTTATGGGGCTGATCTTTTAATTTCGCAAGATGGATTAAGACAGTATAGAGGGCCTTCTGCTAAATCAGGTATTAATAAAAATACTGGAGAGCCTTGGTCAAAAACAGGTACACAAGTCAATTTTCAAAGTAGAGATATTCCTGAAGGTAGTTGGCCAAACAATGTTCACTTAGATGTGGAGTAAAGAATGAAAATTGCACAACAAAAATTTGAAGTAAAAGATTACTGGTCACCTGATATTTATAATCCCTGGGCATGGAGTCCAGAAGATAATTCTGTTTTCTATTTATTAGAAATGACAATTGGAATTAAAGGAGAAAATAAGGGGGATATTTATTCAGTTATTATTGCAACACCTGAAGGTATACTTAAATTAAATAAAGAAAGAATTAAAAAAGCAAATTTATATAAAATATTATTAATATACCAATATGATTGGAATCAAATTAGAAATGCAATAGATGAAAAACTTGCATGTATTAATCCTGATGAAGGACAACAGGCTTTTGATAAATTAGCTAATATGTTTTATTGGGAATATGAAGGTATGAAGTAATTATTAAAAATTTATTTGGGTTTAATTTAAATAATTTCTTATAATTAACTATAATTATTATATTATTTTTGTAGTTAAATACTGTACATTGTACAACAATACTTTCAGGTACTACGATCCGGATACAGGCCGCTTTACTAGCCTGACCCTATTGGATTGCTGGGTGGCTTTAATCTGTATCAGTATGCGTCGAATGCGCTGATTTGGGCTGATCCATGGGGATTGTCGAAGAGTAATCTTATAGATGGTCGTCCCAAAAATCCCGGAATAGTTCGTCGATTTATGTCAAGCAAAGAGTTCAAGAACTTTAAAAGACATGGATTTACATTTGATCCAAAAGACCCTAGAGGGGGAATAAGTGCAACTTCAATAAATCTAAAGGCAAGAAACCCAGATTATATAAGAAATGCAACCGGTGCCCTAGGAGCAGATTATTATATTGATATTGATACTCGTGATTTAGATGTGACATATAAAGGATCGACAAAGAAAGGATGGCCAGACTGGAAAATCAGAAGTAGTCTTAAATTCGACTCTGAAGCAATCGTAGGTCATGGAAAGGTGAGCAAATGTTAATAGAAATTTTACAAAAATATTGCGAGGCAAAAGAAAAATTATGGCTAGAACTCAGAAATCACCAAGAGCAAAAATATTTTTTAGATAATATCAGTATTTCTGAAGGTACTTTGTTGTTGGAAGAGTTATTAAGATATAATAAACAGTCGAGTTTACTTCAATTTGAGTTGTTATTAAGACTAAATAAAGATGCAGCATTGGCTTTTATCAGAGATTATTATCTGGAGCAAGATCTGGCAAATCATATTGATAATAAAGTACATAATCTTAAAACGATGTTTACTGAGATTAAAAATATTCTAGGAGAAGAAGAATTAATCAAAGTATTAAAATGCAAAGAATTTCGACCGGTAAACAAAAGAAATAAAAAAGTGAAAGAAGCAATTAAGTTTGCCCTCAATAAAAATTAATGGATTCAATAGAAATATTCTGGATTAGTATAACCTAAATCCGTAATAAGAATGTTAAGGGTATCAATAAACTTAAAGTTTATATATTTGAATATAATATTATCGAAAAGGAAAAATCAAGATGATAATTGATGCTATTCAAGAATATATCACTGCCTATCATAATTTATCTAAAGCAATAACAAACGATCAGGAAAAGCAATACTTTGTCGAACATGCTGATGTTTCCAAAGCGACTGATTTACTGAAAAATTTAATATCTTCAAAAACTATGCTGCAACCAGCATTCGAATTATTATTAAAAATCAATAAAGACGAAGCACTATATATTATAAAATCCTGGTATTTATCCCGGAATATTTCTCGTGCTATTACAGACCCAGTTGAAGATCTTGACATAATGTTTACTGATATAAAGGAAATACTGGGTGAAGAAGAATTAGACAAATTATTAAAAAATAAAAAATTTCTGAAAAAAATATGAAAAATAAGATAATTAAAAGGAGATTAAGAGAAGCGATCAGATTTGCTAAAGAAGAAGATTAATAAATTATTTTAGCTCACAATAAAAAATCTCAAAAATATTCAAATGACGTATAATAAATATACACCCGTGAACAGTTAAATAATCCTGTTACGATGCCGAATATGACCTGACCGAAGTACGTCGAACAGCTACCATACTGAACGCTATGGCTACGTCTACGATGCGCTCGGCCGGTGGATTGAAAAACACCGGCTGGAGCGGGACGGTAAGCCATGCAACCGCACCACCTTCCTATAGAGCAGTATGCAAATAATTCAGGAAAGCAGTGCAGACAAACGGCAGAGTCTGTATCTGTATACCGATGAAGGCAGCTATGAACGCTGGCACGGATAGACAAAAACGGTAATCAGGAACAACACATCTACTACTTCAATACCGACCTGAACGGCATGCCGATAGAGTGACAGACGGAAAATCCGTATACAGGTAATTCGATCCTACCTTTATCCACCGATAACAATTGCGTTAAGCAGTTTTCTGCCTATTAAAAGACAAAAACCAGCTTCATAAATATTCAATTTAATCTAAAATTTACAATTATGCAACACTATCTCTCATTATTTCAATGAAATTAATTTAATGAAATTAAACACATTTCTTAAAATACAAGACATTAATTAAATTCATTACCGACCTGAACGGCTTGCCGGAGGAGCTGACGGATGAAGCCGGTGAAATCGTCTGGGAATGTTCATATCAGTTATGGGGCAAACCGATACAGGAGATTGCTCATAGAGAAATACAACAGAACCTGAGGTATCAGGGACAGTATTTAGACAGAGAAACCGGGCTGCACTACAATACTTTCAGGTACTACGATCCAGATATAGGCCGCTTTACCCAACCTGACCCGATTGGGTTGCTAGGTGGCTTTAATCTGTATCAGTATGCGCCAAATCCGCTAATGTGGGTTGATCCTTGGGGATTAGTGTACGCAGGATGTGGACCTTCTTCTAAAGGTTTTAAACGAAGAAACACTATTACCAAGCGTTGGGTAAATATTTTAACTGGAAAAAAACCAGCTAATGTTGAAGATTACTTGTTCTCTAAGGGATGGATACGAGAAGAAAAAACAGTGAAAGGAAATGCAATTCAACATACCGTTTATACTAAAACGACAAAGGCAGGTGATAAATATATATTAGATTATCATCCCGGTGGTAATAAAGAGAAAAATCAGACTAATATACATGGGAATGATTACTGGAAAATTTACAAAGAAAACAAAAAAGGTAAAACAGAAACTTTAGGCAGAATTGGTCATGAAGGGTTTGAAAAATATGATAGAATTCATAACGAACCTGTCTATATTGATGGAATACTAATGAATGGAGAATAAAACATGATAGATTTTAATGCAGATATCATAAGTTATAAGTCTATTGGCAATATTGAAATTGGGCGTAATGTAGAATTTTATATCGATGAATTATATAAAAACTTTGATGTTAAAGAAACCCAGTATGTGGTATCAAAGAGTGTAGAAAAAGACGAAATAAGGTATGAATATTCTTTAAATAATGATACGGTAAGATTTTCTACGGATATTGATGGTCAAATTATTGTAGTAGGGTGCAATGAAAACTATAGAGGAAAATATAAAAATAAATTATATGCAGGCATTACAATGGGAAAATTGATTAATTTAACTAATAAACAGTGGATAAAGTTTGGTGCACTTGTTATAGATCAAGATTATGGTATGATTATTACACTCCCATCACCATATGATGAAATAGCTGATTATTTAAAAGATATTCCGCTGAATTTAATCCTAAATGAGATCTATGTTGGTAATTTTGATTCTTGGTGATGAAATAGCTGATTATTTAAAAGATATTCTGCTGAAATTACTCTTAAATGAGATCTATGTTGGTAATTTTAATTATTGGTTGCCAGCACGTAGATCAAATAAATGATTTATAGCTAAATTAAGTCGTTTATCGGGCTCCAATAAGTTATATCTTCAAAATTTACTAATAGTCTATTCTATATCACACTATGAACGGAGATTAAGGACATGATAGATTTTAGTGCAGATATTATAAGCTATAAATCTTTGGGCAATATTGAAATTGGGCGTAATGTAAACTTTTATATCGATGAATTGTATAAAAAATTTGATGTTGACGTTAAACGGTATAAGGTACCAAGTTATTCTGAAATACAGTATGGATACTATTTGAATAATAGTACAATAGTTTTTTCTACGGATATTTATGGTCGAATTGTGGCAGTAGGGTGTAATGAAAATTATAAAGGTAAGTATAAAAAAAAATTATATACCGGCATTACAATGAGAAAGCTGATCAGTATAACTGATAAATTTTTGATAAAAAATGGTTCACTTATTGTAAATGAAGACTTTGGTATGTCTATTACACTTCCTCCACCATTTGATCAAATGGTTGATTCTTTCAAAGATATCCCACTGGATTTACCTTTAAATGAGATTTGTGTTGGTAATTTTGATTCTTGGCGACAATCACATAAATCTAAAAAGTGATTTATAGTTAAATTAAGTCGGTTACTGGTTTCAATAATCTATATTCTCAAGATTTATTTATAATGCATATATAGTTAAACTATATATCTTGGAAAATATTAAGATTGGGTGTAATGTAAAATTTTATATTGATAAATTATATAAAGAATTTGATATTAAAGTAACCCAATATAAGATACCAAATTATCCAGAAGAAAATGAAATAAGGTATGAATATTCTTTGGATAATGATACAGTAAAATTTTCTACTAATATTGATGGTTTAATTGAAGTCATAGAGCGTACTGAGAATTATTATAGAGAAAAATATAAAAATAAATTATATTGAATAAACTAGGAAAGAAATTAATATTTTCAGTTTTTTTTATTATTTAGTTCCTGTTCAATCTCCTAAACAAGTTATCTTTAAACCTTTTTAATCTAATTATCCACACCAAATGCTACGTCTACGCACTTGGCCGGCGGATTGAAAAACACCGGCTGGACCGTGACGGCAAGCCATGCAACCGCACCACCTTCCTATAGAGCAGTATGCAAATAATTCAGGAAAGCAGTGCAGACAAACGGCAGAGCCTGTATCTGTATACCGACCAGTACAGCTATGAACCGCTGGCGCGGATAGACAGAAACGGTAATCAGGAACAACACATCTACTACTTCCATACCGACCTGAACGGCATGCCGGAGGAACTGACGGATGAAGCCGGTGAAATTGTGTGGGAATGTTCATATCAGTTATGGGGCAAACCGATACAGGAGATTGCTCATACAGAGATACAACAGAATCTAAGGTATCAGGGACAATATTTAGACAGAGAAACCGGACTGCACTACAATACTTTCAGGTACTACGATCCGGATACAGGACGCTTTACCCAGCCGGACCCGATTGGATTGCTGGGTGGCTTTAATCTGTATCAGTATGCGCCAAATCCGCTAATGTGGGTTGATCCATTCGGTTTGAGTTGTACTACTAAAAATAAAGGAAAATATACTGAACCAAGACTTCCTGATAAGGTTATTGTTAAACAAGGCAATGTTGAAATTGTTCATTATACTCGGAGTGGTGATCATGGTCCTGCTCACTTGCATGTCAAAGGAGGTGGTCCTGAAACCAAAATAGGTCAAGGAGGAAAACCATTAAAAGGATCCCCAGAACCTACCTCAATTCAACAAAAAGTGATTAATGAAAACAAATCAAAAATTAGAAAAGCCATTGATAAAATTCAAAAATGGTATAGATTCCAAAAATATGATTGAGTTATAAAATTATGTCAGATATATCAGATATATGGGTATTTAACGGAGCTACAGCTCGTTTTCCTTCAGGTGTATTTTTGTCCTTAGAAAATGCTAAAGCGTGGATAAAAAAAAATAAATTATCAGGTATTTTAACAAATTATCCAATTGATATTGGAGTATATGATTGGGCCGTGCAAAATAATTTTTTTAGTCCAAATAATGAGAAACAAAAACTTCCATCATTTATTGGTTCTTTTACATGTGCTTCAATGGAACACTATCATTTTTTGGATGGTGAAGAAGACTAATATACTAGTTATATTTCTTTGATATAAGCTATCAAATAATTTAAAAAATCTTTTCTTGTTTGATTATATGCATAATTGGACTTATTGAATTTGTGTTCTTTAGGATAATTGTACGCACAGATAATCAAGGAATAAGCAAATTACAAAGTACAGAACCTGAGGTATCAGGGACAGTATTTAGACAGAGAAACCGGACTGCACTACAATACTTTCAGGTACTATGATCCGGATACAGGCCGCTTTACCCAGCCTGAACCGATTGGGTTGGCCGGCGGACTCAATCTGTATCAGTATGCGCCTAATGCGTTTATGTGGATCGATCCGTGGGGATTAAATAAAAAATTCTCTGCATACTGTGCTTTCGGAAATTCAAAAAAACCTAAAGGACCAAGAGTGGGTAAAGATATTCCTGTTAACAGTAATGGAATGGTAAAGTCCCAAGCTGGCAAAGAATTTCCTGATGGAGCATCTGTTCTAATTGACACAAGAGTTGAGAAAAGTAATTTAGAAGGGCACTACTATTCAATACCTGAAGGAACGCCAATGCCTGATGGTTTGGGTATTAAGCGTGATGGTGTTGATGTAATTACAGGCTCAGATCGTGGGAGGGAACATGCTACTATCTATCCTACACGAGATATGTCAATAGATGAATTTAAAGAGTTATTTGATTCTTTACCTTGGGAATATGTTGGATATCACGAAAAATGACAATGGAACCTATTTATTCTAAAGAATGGATAAATGTAAATGAGGCTGACACAAAAGTTAGAGTTAGTCAGTTTTACTTTAGAAAAACAAATGATTTATTTGAGCAAATTTTATGGGCTCTTAATGATGATCCAGCTGAACAGGCAACAGCATTGAGATTTCTAAGAAATGAGTATCCTAGTGCCTCAGAACTTGAAATATTAGCACCAGTAATCATTGATATAGCTGTAAATAGAAATACTGATAACTCGGCTCTTGCCAGAGAATGCTTGGTTAACAGCGCTTTTAGTGAGGATCGCATTATCAGAGAAAAACTGACATTTATGTTTGATGATTTACTTAAGTCTGAGAATCAATGTATATATAGAAGACTTGCAAAATTATTGTTTTTTTTAAATTACAAAGATTTAAGAAAAAAGTTAATGGAAAAATGTAAGAATAGCAAAGATAAAGATATAGTAAATATCTATACTGAATTTACTGAAAAATATGATTTTTAATAGAATTAAGAAAAAATGACAACAAAACCTATTTATTCTAAAGAATGGAACTCTGTTAAAGAGGCTGACCGTGAACTTATGGTTAGTAGACATAACTTTAGAAAAACAAGTAATTTTTTAGAGCAAATTTTATTGGCTTTAAATGATATATCACAACAGCAGCGTGCATTGGAATGGATAAGAGATGAACGTCTTAGTGACTCAGAACTTGAAATATTAATACCTATAATCATTGATATAGCTGCAGATGGTAATATAGACCGCTTGCCTTATGCCAGAGAAGTCTTATTTAATAACGCTTTTAACAGTAATGATATTGTCAGAAAAAAATTGACATCCATGTTTGATGACTTTCTTAAGTCTGAGGATGACTTTATATACATGAGACTTATGGAATTATTGCGTTTTTTAAATTACAATGATTTAAGAAAGAGATTAATAGATAAAAGTAAAAATAGTACTGATGAAAATATAGTAGATGTCTATACAAGCTTTCTTCAATACCGTGGCTGGCTCTAGCAAAACAAAGCTACCAAGGAGAAATTAAATTTTTATTCAATCTCTGTTATAGTCCTATAGACAGAGATATTATTAATTTCATTAGCTCACTGTTTAACCTATGGTTGCTGATATAGTTCTACATTTTATTACAGTCTAGTCTGCCTATGTTCAATAATCCCAGTAATCAATGGCTCAGATCTCGCGGTATTATATGCAATATAAAATGCTAACAAATTAGTTCTAAGAATTATTTGATTCTTTACTCTTGAAATATGGTAGAAATAAAAAGAACTGGAAATAAGAAAAAATGACAATAAAACCTATTTATTCTAAAGAATGGATAAATGTAAATGAGGCTGACACAAAAGTTAGAGTTAGTCAGTTTTATTTTAGAAAAACAAATGATTTATTTGAACAAATTTTATTCGCTCTTAACAATGATGATTTAGCTGAACAGGCAACAGCATTGAGATTTATCAGGGACGAAAGTTTAAACGAATCAGAATTTAAAATATTAACACCAGCAATCATTAATATAGCTATAAATGGAAATACTGATAATTTGATTCTTGCCAGAGATCGCTTAATAAGAGGCGGTTTTAATCGTGATTACATTATTAGAGAAAAACTAACACCTATGTTTAATGACTTTCTTAAGACTGAGAATCAATATATATATAGAAGACTTGCAGAATTGTTGTTTTTTTTAAATTACAAAGAATTAAGAAAAAGATTAATGGAAAAATGTAAGGATAGTAAAGATAAAAATATCGTAAATATCTATACTGAATTTACTGAAAAATATGATTTTTAATAGAATTAAGAAAAATGACAACAAAACCTATTTATTCTAAAGAATGGAACTCTGTTAAAGAGGCTGACCGTGAACTGGTAGTGAGCAAACATAACTTTAGAAAACAAATGATTATTTAGAGCAAATTTTATTGGCTTTAAATGATCTATCACAACAGCAGCTTGCATTGGAATGGATAAGAGATGAACGTTTTAGTGATTCAGAACTTGAAGTATTAATACCTATAATTATTGATATGGCAGTAGATGGTAATATAGACAACTTGCCTTATGCCAGAGAAGTTTTATTTAATAACGCTTTGAACAGTAATGATGTTGTCAGAAAAAAACTAACATCCATGTTTGATGACTTTCTGAAATCTGATGATTATTATGTATATGCAGGAGTTGCAAGAATACTGATTTTTCTAAATTATAGTGATTTAAGAATCAGATTAACAGAAAAATGTAAGAATAGTACTGATGAGGATATAATTGATCTCTATAAACATATTATTCAAGACGAGTGGTTTTAGCAAAATAAAGTTAACAAAAGGAGAAATTAAATTCTCAAAGATTATGGTAATCGGAGGCTCAGACCGTGCAATATTTTATGCAATACAAAATACTAACAATTAAATCCGAAAAGTTGTTTGATTCTCTACTCTGGAAATATGGTGGAAATAAGAAAAAATGACAACAAAACCTATTTATTCTCAAGAATGGAACTCTTTAAAAGAGACTGACCATGAATTTATGGTAAGCAAACATAACTTTAGAAAAACAAATGATTTTTTTAAGCAAATTTTATCGGCTCTTAATTTTGAAAAAGGTATAACGCAACAGAAAATTGCATTAAAATTGATAAGAGATGAGCATTTTAGTGACTCAGAACTTGAAATATTAATACCTATAATCATTAATATAGCTGTAGATGGTAATATAGATAACTTGCCTTCTGCCAGAGAAGTCTTATTTAATAACGCTTTAAACAGTAATGATATTGTCAGGAAAAAATTGATATCCATGTTTGAAGACTTTCTTAGTTCTGAAGACGACTGGATATATATGAGACTTTCAGAATTATTAATTTTCCTAAATTACAATGATTTAAGAAAGAGATTAATAGATAAATGTAAAAATAGTACTGATGAGAACATACTAGACGTCTATACTACTTTTCTTCAAGACTATGGCTGGCTTTAGCAAAACAAAGCTACCAAGGAGAAATTAAATTTTTATTCATTCTCTGTTATAGTCCAATAAACAGATATATTATTAATTTCATTAGCTCACTGTTTAACCTATGGTTACTGATATAGTTCTGCATTTTATTACAGTCTGACTATTTTCAAGGATTCAGATAATCGGTGATTCAAATAATAAAGTATTTTATGCAATACAAGATATACTAACAACTAAATTACAAGAGTTATTTGATTCTTTAAATAAGAAATACAATAGGAAAAAATAAACATGATAAAGGAATGTACTAATTCTAGAGAATGGATCTCTTTAGAAGAAGCTTGTATAGAACTTATGAATATTCAGTATCGCTTTAAAGAGACAAATGATATAAAAGATTTGCTTAATCAACTTTTATTGACTATTCATAATAATGATTTAGCTGAACAGGCAACGGTATTGAGACTTATTAGGGATAATGGTTTTACAGCTTTAGAACTTGAAATATTAACGCCGGTAATCATTAATATAGCTGTAAATAGAAATACTGATAACTCAATTCTTGCCAGACAATGCTTAGTCAACAGAGCTTTTAATCATGATCACATTATCAGAGAGAAACTGACATCTATGTTTGATGATTTTCTTCAGTCTGAGGATCAATATACATATAGAAGACTTGCAGAATTATTGTTTTTCTTAGATTACAAAGATTTAAGAAAAAGGTTAATGGAAAAATGTAAGAATAGTAAAGATAAAAATATCGTAAATATCTATACTGAATTTACTGAAAAATATGATTTTTAATAGATTAAGAAAAATGACAACAAAACCTATTTATTCTAAAGAATGGAACTCTGTAATAGAAGCTGACCGTAGACTTGTGGCGAGCAAACATAACTTTAGAAAAACAAATAATTTTTTTGAGAAAATTTTATTAGCATTGAATGATCAAGAGCAACAGCAACTTGCATTGGAATGGATAAGGGATGAGCATTTTAGTGACTTAGAACTTGAAATATTAATACCTATAATCATTGATATAGCTGTAGATGGTAATCAAGACCACTTGCATTATGCCGGAGAAGTCTTATTTAATAACGCTTTTAACAGTAATGATATTGTCAGAAAAAAACTAACATCCATGTTCGATGACTTTCTTAACTCTGAGGATGACTGGATATATATGAGGCTTTCAGAATTATTAATTTTTTTGAATTACAATGATTTAAGAAAGAGGTTGATAGATAAATGTAAAAATAGTACTGATGAGAATATAGTAGACGTCTATACTAGTTTTATTCAAGACTATGGTTAGCTTTAGCAAAACAAAGCTATCAAAGGGAAATTAAATTTTCAATGATTTTTATTACCTCTTTTAGTCTTATAAATATGTTATTATTAATCTTATTAATCCATTGTTTTACCTGATAAAACTTACTCACAATTTCTAATTATAATCTATTATCAGCGCAACAAACTGTTCAAAATTGCTTAATGCGCCCTTTCAGCAAATTGTTTTTAAGATGGATATAATGAAGAATGATAATCAGCCTACCCTTTTTAATAATCATAATAACCAGAGGCATCAAATATACAATTTACGCACCGGTTTGAATGGTACACTTAAAAAGCTGACGAATAAAATAATTAAATCATATGAGATAACTCATATCAGCTTTGTGGCAAACCGATACAAGTAATCGCATATATCGATACAATAAAATTTGAGGTATCAGGACTAATATTAAAACAGAGAAACTGGTTTGCATTAACAATCATTTCAGGTTTGATAATCAAGATATAGTTTGTCTACTCAGCTTGATGCGTTAGGGACTGTCCAGTTATTTTAAGCTGGCAATATACACAAGATAAATGAATTTTATATTGAGCTTTGAAGCTAAAAAACTAAACAGATAAAAATATGCTAAAGATGGAATTTACCAAAAGCAAAAAGCTAATTTACATAATGGGTGGTGATTTATAAAAAACAATCCGAACAAAATTATTTAATTTATGTTAAGATTGTAAATATAATTTGATTTGTTGATTAATAGATTAGTAATGAAATTTATTTATAAAAAGGATAAAAACAGTGATACTCATTGGATATTTTGTGAATCCAATCATGCTCCTTTTATAGTATTAAGTACTATTAATGATAAATATACAAATATTTTTTATGATATAACAAATTATCATCTTGCTTTAGAACAAATTTCTGATGATGTAAAAAAATTATATTCCGTATATATTGAATTTTGTATGCTTTCTGCCCCTGTGATTCAAGAGTTATTTGATCAATATTATTTTTTTAATTTAATAGTAAAAAGTGAACATGCTGATTTTTTAGCAGGAAAATTATATGATTACCTCTTATTCAGGTTAAATGAATCTAAATTAACCTGATATTTTCAGACTCGACTACAAAAACAACAGATGATTAAGTGTTTATAACGCATATACGGCGAGATATTTCTCCAGTTAATTAGGGAAACTAAAAGGCTAAACAATTTAATTGTAGATAAATAATCAATTTTTTACGTAACCACATTAATTCAGGCTAGTTACTTAGCAAATATCAGAATAACTTATGGCTTAGATAATAAACGTTGCCGACGTGCAATTGTATAATTATTATCTATGGTAAAATCAATAGCCAACTGGAAATCCGTATCTTGTCATGGTTATATAGCTAAAAATCAATAATTTTTCTGACACTTTTCATTGTCTGAAATTAAATATAAAAACGAATCCATTTCTGCACTTTGCATAAAAGAATTAATCCTATTTGAATTAATATTTCAAAGAATTTAGTGTACTTTTGCTTATTATTTAACATCTCCCTCCTACAAAAAAATATTCTAAGATTTTTTATATAGACAGAAATTTCTTTTAATGAATCTATTATATAGAATGTGAGCACATCATTATTATTTAGATGAATATAAATAGTAGGTAGTTGTGTCAATACATTTAAAATGAATTATCATCTAATTGAACAAGTTGTTTTTAATTATACTATCAAGTATATGGTAAATATACAAATATGTTCGTACCTCAAAAACGTTATAGACAGGAAGAACACGATAAATATCTTCCTGTCAATTACTGATGTTTTTTACTATTCAAATATTTTTAGTAATCGAAATATTTGATCCAATTTTAAGTAAAAAAATTATTATTATAAATATTTTTTCTTTTATTTTTTACCTAGTTCTTTTTCAATACGAATTAGCTCTTGTTTAAGTCCGTTCACCTCACATAAATAAAGATATTTAAAGTATGGTAAAATAACATCATTATTATTATCAAAATTAGGCATTGTTATACATGCTTGATCTAATTTTTTCTTAAATAATGGGAAAAAGTTTTTTGAGGTTTTGGATTTTTTGACCAGCAATGCCGTGTTCTTTTTTACTTCATTAAGATAATATGTATAAGTATTTGGCTCATTACATTCAGTATCCAATTCTTCTTCTAAACACAGTTTACCTGAATTTTCATTGTAATACGGTTTGGAATATACAATCAAATTATCAGGAAAATTTATTTGTTCCCTATTTGTTTTAATCTTTATTGCCTTGAATTTATTTTGTTTAAAGTCTATTTTATAATGTGCCCATAAAAATAACCAATCACCCTCCTCATTAGCGCCGTGATTTATAATAAAAATATTAAATTTTTTATCGATATAGTAACTTAGTTCATCAGTAAAACCAAATTCACCAGTACGATGCCAACTTACCGTTAATTGATCAACAATTTGCCCGTCTTTTTCAAGAAATAAAATAATAGTAGGACTCTCATAATAAGTATCAAAATAAGGAACTTTAATATTTTTTTCTACCAAAAAAAGGGAAAATTTATCTGACTGATAAAGATATATTTTTTTCTCTGCCACAGAGTCTTCTTTTTTTATATTTTCAAGTATATTAGAGTTAGAAATAAATTCTAAAGGGCATTTTTTTTGAAAATTTTCAATATCTGAATTTGTATAATCAAGCGAATGATCAAACTCACATTTTTTATTTATAGTTTCAATATCAGACATATTTTTTATTTTTGACCATCCATATGGCAATGAATTATTTAATGGTTTGGAGAAGGTAGCTGGTGTGAATATAATCAATAAATATAGTCCGATAAATAACTTACTATTAATCAATTTTATTATTTCTACCTTAAAAATTTCCATTTATTTGATCCTGACATAATATATATATTTCATTAAAAAACTACTTAATAAAATCATAATGATATAAATTTTTAACACTTCGCAAATAGTAAGAATAGTCCCTGTTCTATATTTTTATTAATTGCAATAATTAAATGACTAAATTGTAAAAATTCATTATATATTTTACATTATTTTTGGGTACGAAACCCCGTAATGTTTTTTTATTCCATTATAGTAGTTAATAATTAACTTTGAGTATGCATAAAATTCAGATCATAAAACCTCTAATCTTTGATCGATTTTTTTAATTTTTTTCTTTAATTGCCTGGTTAAACATTTTGTTATCTTGTAAGTAAATTTTTCTGCTTCAAAATGATCATTTGGTTCTGATATTGATAAACACTTTTTATTAATTTGCTTATCGATTATTTCTATTGATTCTTTACTATTTGTATTTTTTTCTTTCAACATCTTAATTTTTTCAGATAAAATATTATGGTAAAACCGATACGAATCAATACTACATCTTGTTGAATATTCTTTTTGATAGCATGTTTTTACTTTATCAATTTCATAAGGTGTTTCTTTTAATGAGCCCTCAAGAATTCTAAAATGATCTGGATAAATAATTTCATATTTATATCCATCATCGATCAACAGATCTATAAGATTAAAATGATAATTTTTTTTGTCTATTTGATAATGTTTCCAGAATACAGGTTCCACATTACCATCTATATCCTTGACTGATAATGTATAAATATCCCCGCTATCACTAATATAATAATATTGATTGATATACCAATAATAACCATCCACATCATAATAACTCTTCGCTAAAGTAATTTTATCCATAAAATTTGTTTTATTAAACATGGATAAATTGAGCGCTTTTACGGGGTATTTAGTATTATTAATTATTTTGGTAGAGGTATTTTTTTCAATAATAAGATCTAGTTTCTCAAAATTATAAATATTTTTTTTATTGTTAATGGTTTCATATAAATTCTGAAAGTAGAAAGCAATTTGATTAATTGGACAATTTTTCATTATCTTTTCACGTTCAGAATTGGTCATTTCCCAAAAATCAATTGGTTTATGGCAATCTTTTTCTAGTTGAATTATATCTATTGATTGAATATCAGATTTACCTTTATAATTTTCAGCCACATTAAATTGCTCTGCATAGCTATTATAAATAAACAAATTTATTATTACAGCTATATATATTGATTTTTTCATGATCTACTACTCTACTAAGTTAAAAATACCAGAAGGCGTCATTTGAAATTCTACAGTTTTGGTATCGATTTGATTATTTTCTGGATTTATTATGAGTTCATTTGGATTTTCATCGGATTCAATAAGGTTGTCATGCTGATATTGGGTTATCAAAATTTTTCCATTTGGATTTATTATAAAATCATTCCAGTATGATATTTCACCACTTTGAACTTGATAAAGTAATATTGCATCAATAACCCCTCCTTGATCATCATAACTATATAATTGAAAAGTAAATGCTTGATCATTATCACCCCTCGCCATCTGTATAACGCCTTTATATAAAATATTTTTATAATAAAAATAACAATGAGGAAAATAGAATGGCGTTTTACCGAGATAATCAAATAATTTAGGTTGATATAAAAATTCCTTGTTAGTGAACCTGAGGGGAAACGGCATATCAGGAGACAATTGCAATCCATTTTCTCCCCAATAATAGTATTTTTCTAATTCAGCAGAGGAATAAGGTAAATTTATTTTTTTATAATGCTTGAGTTCAATTTCTTTAGTATTTGCAATTTCATTGGAAATATCTGCAATTGCATTGCTAACATTCCCAAATGCTATAAAACAGATAATAATTGGATAAATTAAGTATTTCATGCGTTAATTTCTCAACTTTCTTTATAGCATGGTATTGAAAATATGAGCGATGTGGATAATAGTTAGCATCAATTGAAATTTGGTTAAAACAGCGTATTATGTATTTAATCACATAGCTCTATCTCTGTATAATTGTCCAGTCATTTATTAAAAATATACATTTGTATACATTTTACTACAGCTAAGTCTTTTAAACCAAGTTCCAATTTCTGATTTTTAAACTTTATATAATTCAATATTGGTAATTTTATATTGAAATTTTTCTTTAAAATATCATAGAGAATTTTCTACTTTTATACTGTACTATTTCAGGAGATAGTTGCGACTCGGATAGGATCTATTTATTAATCAGCAGAATGAATAGTTGTCAATTTTGTCCCATTTTTTTTGTGTTTAAAAATGTAAGACGTTTCTCCGCCTGCAAAATGCTGTAATATTTCTAACTTATTCTTTCCTTTCCATTTATACTCAACATCAACTACCTTATCTTCATAAGTTACTGAGCGATTTTCACCTATTCCAATTTTCTCCCTAAAAATATATGCTGGATTTGTACTCATTGCATCATACACATCTAAAATTGACATGTGTTGATAATAGCAAACTTCGACAGACTCCATGATTTCTTTCTGTGGTATGTCTACGCATTTCCCATTATTATTTAAATCATTGAGTTTTTTTTCATCTTCATTAGATAAACGATGAAAGAAAAACAGTTGATTTTTATAAGGTATCATCAATTCATTATTATCAAGCAGAATAATATTAATATTACTGTAAATATTACTGTATTCGTTACATTGGTCTGATGAATCACTATTATTTTCTAATGTGTCATTATTATTTCTATAATAAAGTTTACTAAAGCTATTTGTTGTCAAATGATATTTTTTTAATTCATTTTTATAGTTCCTAAAAAAATCACTTTTATTTAATCGATTATTGATTTCTTGTTTATTTTCCTCTGAATGTTTGAAATCACATCCTAAAAAATAGATTGTTTCATCTTCACTAATTTTTAAATTTGAATCACTGAAAACTTCTTCTATATGTTCTTTTTCAGTTGTTTGTTTTGTTAATTTGTCTTCTATTAACCTATAATAACTAGTATTAAGGCTATATGCGTAATTAGTACTCACAGATAATAAAATGATTAGTGAAATTTTTAAAATAGTTTTTTTCATACTAAACTTTTCTTAAGAAGGTCATTATATAAATAATATGATTTACATCATAAGATGTCTAATTCAGTTGGGCTTACGACTCGGATAGGATCTATTTATTAATCAGCAGAATCAATAGTTGTCAATTTTGTCCCATTTTTTTTGTGTTTAAAAATGTAAGACGTTTCTCCGCCTTCAAAGTATTATATTACTTCTGATTTATTTTTTCCTTTCCATTTATACTCAACTTCAACTTTCATATTTTCATCTTCATTAGTCACTGAGCGATGTTCACCTACTCCAATTTTCTCCCTAAAATTATATGCTCGATTAAAACTCATTGCATTAAACACTTTAGAAATTAACGTGTTTTGATAATAGCTCGCATTAACAGATTTTATTCCTTTCTGTTGCGTATCTACGCATTTCTAATTATTATAAATATCATTGAGTTTTTCCTCTTTATCACTTAAAGGAGTATCAACAATAGATAGTTGAGTCATTTTTGTGAAAATGTTTTGTTACTTGACTGAATAAGTGCTTTTTCAATATCAGTTATTTCTTGTTTATAATTTTGGATTAAACAAAACATAACTTTAGATAAATAAGGATCTGTCTCATTCCTATCACCAGAAACTGGAGGAGGGAATTCCAAGCAGTCTGAAGCCATTTTTTGCTGTAAGGTAGAATAAGATTTAATTATCGTATTATTTTTTTTATTCAGTAAGTTGATTTTTTGTTTTAATCTATTGTCGTAATAATTATAAACATCTAAATAGCATCTATGATATTCTTCTTTATCATACTCATTTTCGCATGATTTTAGTGCTTTCGGATTGGGTTTTGTGGCCGGTTTATTCGAAATAACATTAAATTGATTTGGATAAATAATTTGATATTGTACCCCATCCGTAACATTGACTAACATATCTTGAAGTACAAACTTTATTTTTTGATTATCAATTTTATATTGTTTCCAAAACATTGGAGAAATACCTTCTTCATCCTCTATCAAATATAATGTATTTACCTTTCCCTCTGGGGATATAAAATAATGTTGGTAACCTACCGCAAGAAAATCATAATCAGGAAAAGAAATATGATTATTAGCCAAATAAATTTTATCTTTTACAATATTATCTTTAACTATCGATAGGAATATATCGCCTTCATAAATAGTACTATCAGATTCGATGTTATAATTTCCTGACATACTTAATGTCAGTTGAAAATTTTGTCCGTTATAGATAATTACTGGTTCCTTATAAATTAATTTATATAACTCTTTTAAATCAAATTTCAAATTATTTTTATCAACAAGACAAAGCTTATCTATTTTTTGTTGTTTTGATTCACTCAATTGCCAATAATTTGTCGGATAGGTACAGCCATTTTCTAGTTTATTCATGTCGATTGTTTTAAACAATGGATCACCACGATACTTGTCTTCTATTTGATAGTGCTGACTATAACAGTAGGTGCTAAATAGTAAACAAAATGATACCAGGTAATGGGAATATTTCATTTTATAATCCTTAATCCTTTTCTTATTTTGAATAAGTTACATTTGTATAAATTGTAACTTTTTCTCTTTAATATTTAAGTTTTTAATACATCTAAATTTTTATAATCAGGAAGAACACGATAAATATCTTTCTGCAAAATTGCTGACATTAGCATTTTAACCCTTTTTCACATAACGAAGTATGTAAAGCTGTTTTTTCTGAAACTTTATAAAAGTCTTATATTTCAGGTAACTCATTTGCATAGACATATACTTTTTAAAAGAACTAACACTGTAATAATGTTTAAAAAATTTTTTTCTAATTTCATGATATTTCTTCAGGGCAAGAATAAATTATGTATATTCTGATAATTAAACTTATTTACACACATTCATCTCTTTGCTTTCTTTAAAAAGATAATGACATTTAATGGACTCTTGTAATTTAAATTTCCCATTATTTTCTACTGAATATTTCCCCCAAAAATTTAGTGTTTTTCCTTCTTCTAATTGACCATAAATTAATACATAGATATAATTATCAATGAAATAATATTGTGATTTTACATAATAACTTTAACTATGATACTTATTAGAGTAAATGATTAACTGGTCAATTATTTATTTCCGTATATATTTTAACTTCATCATCTAATAAATTTTCTGAATAATTTGGTTCTTTTGTCTTTTTTAAAAATAAATTAATACCGTTTATAGGTATTAAATATATTTTCTCATTTAATTTTATCTTATCTACTATGTTTTCATAATCAAAAGTTATCTTAGAAAATATACATTGTTTTCTTTCTCAATTCCTCCATATGGATGAGCAACAGTGCAAGATAAATCTATTTTTTTAGCGATCTCTTTTTTACTTATAATTTCATCACCTTTGTAATTTCCGGACTCGAGAATTAACTTTGATTTTATACTGTTATTTTTTATTTCTGCATTAGCATTAAAGGCGAAAAAACAACACAATATTATAAGTAATTTTTTTATCATAAATTATTTTTCTTTTCTCTTTAATTTTGGTGAGTGAAAAATCTGCATGTAAATGATGATCATGTAATTCGCCACCATTGATGATTCTCTTTAAATGTCAAAATTCAGCAAAAGGCACATTACTACCAATTCGAATTTTCTCATAAAACAATTGCATTACTTTAAAAAAGCCAGGCCACCTTTATATTGCTGAGAATTAGGTGAATAGTAGTGAGGTACTTTTTTCCCAGCATTTATTATGTCTTCTCCCTTCTTTCTATATAAAATATAAATAAAAAACAATACTTATAGCATTAATATGTAAAATACTTGGGAAATAACTAACCAATCATTAAAATACACTTGCTGTAGTAATAATACTTTTATTATAAAATACAATACTGTCTAACATTGCAGTAAATAACTCTGAATTAGTATGACATTTGGAGCTACTAAGGCTATATTAATACTGAAATCGTCAAATTGATTATCTAAAGAATCGGGCATTTTAATCAGTTCAGCATCAATAGTATACTAATCATAATTACAAATTCTATGTTTATCATCCTTTGCATTATGATAAACATATTTATATTTCTTCTCATAACTCTTTATATAACTTTAGGTATGTTTTTCGATTTTCCTATTATGAAAAATACGATAAATCATCGTACCTGAACCAGATTTTGTCATTCAATTTAATTAATAAATCTTTCTTATTATGATTTAATTTAATCGATGAATGTGTGCCTGCCGGTGCTATTTTTTGTATGACATTGCTTTTTATATAAACATTACCGGCTGTGCCCGGTTCAATTGCTGCGCTACTGAGTTTGATGAATGATTATTTGCTTGAAAGTTGCTATCGATAATCTGAATAAATAATTGAAATTATAATTTTTCTTATAAATGAAAATAATTATTATTATCTTTTAAAAAAGGTTAACTCTGTATAAAATGTTCTGCGGTGCGGTAATTTATTTGAAATTCTATTTTTGTCATTACTTATTTGAGTAGCAGCCGACAACAATAAACGGGAGAAAGTTTATATGCAATCTGACAGCTCTGAATTACAGCAACAGGATAACTTTGAATCTAATCGGGATAGTTTTCAGTATCGCGGGAAATACGATGAGATAGTGGCAGATGCATTCTGCTTTCTTGATTCTATCCGGCATAATCTGTTTGATTATCCGCCAGATAAAACTGCTTTGTTCTATGATGGTAAAGCAATCAGTTACGTTCAGCTGGGTAAAAATGTGGCTCAGGTAATGGCTGCACTGCAACAAAAAAAATTACGTGCCGGTGCGGTAGTGGCAATTTGTCTGCCTAAAAGTGCTGAGCATGTTTATGCGGTTCTGGCCTGTGCTCTGATGGGTATTATCTGGTTACCGGTTGATATGGATGCACCAGAAGCCAGACGAAATTATTTACTGTCTAATAGTCTGACGGATCTGGTGATTAGCAAAACGCCGGTAACCGGCTGGCAATATGTACTTATTGATGATGCTCTGACTGCACAAGGCTTCAATCATCCGGAATGCGGCTATCAGCTGAATACTGAAGCAGCCTATTATTTGTATACTTCCGGCAGTACGGGAACGCCGAAATGTGTGGTACTGAATAATCTGGCTACTGCCAATGTACTCGGACAAACCATCAGCCGGTGGCAGGCTGATCAGGATGATGTATTGATGGCTGTAACGCCCTTTCATCATGATATGTCGGTTTTTGATGTTTTTGGGGCAATGGCTCTTGGTGCTTCTCTGGTTATTCCTACTGCGGCACAGGCTAAGGATGCAATGTCATGGGCTGAGTTACTGACAGCTCATAATATTAGTATCTGGGTAAGTGTTCCGGCTATTGTGGATATGCTGTGCAGCGTTGCCAGTAAAGAACAATTGCAGTCTTTGCGCCTGATTGCACAAGGTGGTGATTATATTAAGCCGGGTCTGATTCAGTTTTTGCGCCGGCAACTGCCACAGGCGCGTTTGTTCTCGTTAGGCGGTCCGACGGAAACAACTATCTGGAGTATATGGCATGAAATAACTGCTGAAGATATTGATGTGATTCCTTATGGTAAAGCACTGGCACATAACAGATATTATATTCTGGATGAGCAGTTACAACCGTGTGCTATTGGTGAGGTGGGGCGAATGTATATGTCGGGCGTGAATCTGTCTAACGGTTATTTGCTCAATGGTCAGTTGCAAACCGGGGATTTTGTGTCTCTGGGATGTGATGAAGAAAAAATTGCTTTTCGCATGAGTGATTTGGGGTATATGCGAGATGATGGCAATATTATTTTTGCAGGACGTACTGAAGGTTATCTGAAAATAAAAGGTGTGAGGATTTCTGCGGCCGAGGTTGAGGCTGCGCTGGCTAAATCCGGCTATTTTCAGGACAGTCTGGTGGTGTGCTGTACTCACCCGGTAACACAAATGCATGAACTGGTGGCGGTGTATACGTTGCCGGCTAATCAGCCCGATGCGGATATTAATGCTTTGAAAACGTGCTTGATGACTGATTTACCGAAATCACATATCCCGACCAGATGGCTGATGATTGAAGAAATTCCGCTAACCCGTAATGTTAAAGTAGACCGTAAGCTGATACAGCAGATGGCACAGGAACGCCTGTATCAGGCTACGCCGCCACAGGCCAAAGTGACAGCGACACAAGAACAGGCTGTAACTGATGATATTCTGGCTATTTTTCGTGAATGCCTGCCCCAGACAGCAGAAAATGCTGTGAATATTTCTGCCCGAACTGAAATTCTGAATACTGGTATGCGTCTGAAACAGTTAATTATGCTCTCAGACAAGCTTAAACAACAGTTTGATATCCGGCTGGATACGGCTGTTTTGCTACGCTGTAAAACAATACAGGATGTGGTGAATGAGATAAGCAGGAGAATGCCTGAATAATATCTGCCGGAAATCATTAAACAAAGTACTTAAAAAATTTAAGTACTTTGTTTATCTGAATCTTTATGCCGATGCCTGTTTAGCCAGATCATTTAACAGCTGTTGCACTTCTGTGACTATTCTCTCGACCAGTGCAGTCGGATAACGATGTGCCTGATAGGTAATAATCATGCTCAGGCTGTACTGATTGTTGATCTGATTTTCCATAATTTCAAAGTGCAGCCCGAACATGGATTCATTGCGCTCCGGTAATATCTGCCGGTAAGGTATGGCACCCCGGGCTGTGCTTAGCTGACCATTTAAGGCATTGTTTGAATGAATGTGAATATAAACATCAAACATTAATCCTTCGTTATCAGGAATACCTAAAGCTTGCTGAATATAGTTAATCGGAATATCGGCATAATCCACGGATTCGTTGATTTGTTCACTGGTGTCTGCCAGCAATGCGGTAAATGATTGCTGTGGGGTAAAACGGGTACGATGGGCAACCATGGTTGTGAAGTAGCCAACGGTATCAAAATAATTGGGATCAGTACGGCCGGATGCTGAGGTGCCGATGACGATTTCGTCTAAATTACCCTCTTTTTGCAGTATAGTGGCAATAACAGTATAAAACACGCTGAATATTGAAGCATGATGAAGTTTGGCAAATGCGGAAATATGCTGATGAAAAGCAGAATCAAATCTGATTTCCAGCCATTTCACCTGCGGAACTGTATTTTCCGGCAAGGTGATGGTATCTGTGTTTAGGGTTAAGCCTTTTTTTGCTCCTTGTAAGCGGCTGCGCCAGTAGTCAAGATGCTGACGGTTAATACCGTTTTGCTGCTGTCTGCGTGCAAATTCATGAATAGCGGGTACCGTATTTGCCCATACAGGTGCCTGCCCTTGCAGCCGTGCGGCATAAGCACAGCTCAGATCAGTCATGATGGTATTTAAAGACCATTCATCTATTACCATATGATGTACCAGAAACGATAAAACTGTGTTGCCGTTATCTGCTGTTAACAGCCGGATTCTGAGAGGCAGTTCACGAGTCAGATCAAATTTATACGCCGCTTCACCGGACAGTGTTACTCCATGGCTGTCGCTGACCGGCCAGAACCATTTATATTGGTTAAGTTCGGCTACGGGAACTGTATATTGTCTGGTTTGCTGTTTATCGGTTTTAAACAGGGTACGCAAGCCGATATGGCGTATGATTAAATCATTAAATGCCTGATGCAGGATTTCTTCATTGACCGGCTGCTGAAATTCGATGGCAAACGGTAAATTGTAAATAGGGCTGAAATCAAAGGCACTGTATGCCTGCCATAGAAAATCCTGTGCCAGTGTTAATGGCGCACTCTGATCAGGCTGTACTTCGGCTGCGGATACTGCCGGCTGCTGCTGACGGGCAATTTTTGCCAGTGCGCCTGCTGTAGGCGATTTAAAAAAATCATTAAAATTCAATTTAATACCATGATTTTTTTGTAAATTACCTATCACCCGTGTTGCCAGTAGTGAATGTCCGCCAAAATCAAAAAAATCATCGTCAGCAGTCATATCGGGTTCTGCCAGTGTATTTCTGAATTCTGCCAGTATGATGTCTGGCAGCGATTCTGTATTTGCAGGCTGAGCCGGTGTGTCCGGTATATTCAGTCCAGTTAAATCTAAAGGCAATAATTCGAGCTGATGCGATGCTCCGGTAACGCTGATGTAAGCAGCTTGAACCTCCTGAATTAAATCATCCAGAGTAAATTGCTGAGCCAGTATTGAATGTAAACGCAAAGCCAGAAAAACTTTGTTTTCTGTGCTGATTACTGTAACCAGAAAGGGGGATGTTGTTTCCGGTTGCCATGACTGCTGCATTAGTTGCGCCAGAAGGGTAACAAGCTGTTTTTCCTGTATTTGCTCTGTTTGGATACAAGCTGAGAAATCAGCATCGGGATATTTATATAAATCTCCGTCATCGGTAAATTGATAGCGAACATTTAAGTCTGTATGGATTTCCAGCAAATGCACAATGCTTTTATGCAGTATGGTTAAATCCGGATATGGTTTTACCTGCCACACTGCCAGCTGATATTTCACCTGTTCCGGTTCCTGCAATTGTTGCATCCAGATAAATTCTTCATGCTCATTTGCGATAGAAGGAGCAGAATCTGTATTTAACGTTAACATATTATTAATCCTCTCTTGCCGTATCAGTTATTCATGACTGTCTGTACTCATTCTGGTAATAATTATTTAACCAGTTAACTTAAATTAACATCGGAAGAGATTTGTGCTATCTGTCTGCTCTGTTTATCAGAGTCAGAATTTTTATTTTTATTAATAATACTTTACAATACATTTAAAATGATAATACAATTGATTTTCATTTTCATCAACTTTAATTGTTTCTAATTTTATTTAATGTTTTGATTTATGCCGTAAAACAGCAGCATAAGCAGCGGATCGACATAAAGAGCACTTTCCTGAGGAGAATCAATGCTGAGTCTGTATCAGCTGATGCCGGAGCAAAATTTAACTTACCGGCTTACGGTTTTATATGGTGATGACTTTGTGACAACGGCTGTAATCAGTCATTGCTGTAGCAGGATATATCACTGATGTACCGTATTCTGATCAGTGTATTTATTGTTTTATGTATTGTGTCTTTGCTGGTAGGCACTGATTCGGTTTCATGGACAGGTCTGCTGTCCGGTTCTGATGCTGACTGGTTAACTGTCAAAGCCAGCCGCTTTCCCCGTCTGATTGCGATTGTGCTCACAGGTATGGGGCTTTCTATCGGTGGTGTGATTCTGCAACATATTGTCCGCAATAAATTTGTGGAACCGGAAACAGCCGGCGGGCTGGATGCAGCCAAACTCGGCATTCTGGTTTCGCTGGTACTGCTTCCCTCTGCCGGTGTGCTGAGTAAGATGCTGGCAGCTCTGCTGTTCTGCTTTGTTGCCGGACTGATTTACATCTGGATTATTGCCAGAATCCGCTTTCAGCAGATTGTGCTGATTCCGGTAATCGGGCTGATGTATGGCTGTGTTTTAAGTGCTGCGGCTGAGTTTTATGCCTATAAAAATAATCTTTTACAAAATGTTCAGGGCTGGCTGCTGGGTGATTTCTCCCGTGTGGTGCAGGGGCATTATGAATTGCTGTATGTGCTTGTACCGGTAATTATTCTGAGTTATGTATTTGCCAACCGGTTTACTGTAGTGGGTATGGGGCAGCAGATGGCTGCCAGTCTGGGCGTAAGCTATAAAACGACTGTGGCTATTGGATTGATGCTGGTATCAGTTACTGTTGCGGCTACGGTGATTACGGTTGGTTCTATTCCTTTTATTGGTCTGGTGATTCCGAATCTGGTGGCGATTAAATATGGTGAACATTTAGCCAGAACTTTACCCGTTGTCGCGCTGGGCGGGGCATGCCTGCTGCTGGGATGTGATATTACCGGCCGTTTGCTGATCTACCCCTTTGAAATACCTATTGGCCTTACTGCCGGTGCGGTTGGCGGCATTGTCTTTTTGCTGCTGATTTTACGGGGGCTACGATGATGAATCGCAAATTCTGGCTGCTTTGCGCCGGTATTGCCGGACTGGCGGTATTTTTTATGCTGTTTGATTCCGGTCTTGATTTTGAATATGTGCTGCCTAAGCGATTACTGCGTCTGGCTACTATTTTGCTGGCAGGTATTTGTATTGCGGTTTCGTCTGTGGTGTTCCAGACGCTGGTAACTAACCGGATTCTGACTCCGGCAATTATGGGTTATGAGGCAGTATATCTGTTCTGGCAGGTCTTGCTGCTGTTCTTTCTGGGGCAAAGCAGTCTGGGGCTGCTGGGGCTGAACGGGAATTTTTTTGCTTCAGTCGGATTAATGCTGTTTTATTCGTGGCTTATTCATCATTATCTGCTGCCGCGTGCACGCCACAGTCTGTGGTTATTGCTTTTATTCGGTATGGTGCTGACTATGGTTATCACCACATTAACGCAGTTTATTGTGCTTAAAATCAGCCCGGGCGAATTTTCTGTTTTTCAGGGAATTAATTATGCATCTTTTAATCATTCCGAAACGCAGACGCTTTTATATGCTTTTGTCGCCATGCTGGCTGTAGGACTGGTGGGATATCCGTATCTGACTACTCTGGATGTGATGGCTCTGGGAGAGGAACAGTCTGTTTCGCTTGGTGTTGATTATGCCCGTTATGTGCGCTGGGGATTCGGTCTGATTGCTGTACTGGTCGCTGTTTCGACCAGTCTGGTTGGTCCGACTGCCTTTATGGGGGTATTTATTGCCAATATGGCTTATGCCTTCGCCGGCCATTATCAGCATAAACGGATTCTGTTATTTGCCAGTGCGGTAGCTATTGCGGTGTTTCTGATTGCTCAGATTCTGGTGGAGCATGTGTTTAATTATAAAACGACAGTCAGTATTTTAATTAATCTGATTTGCGGGGTGTATTTTCTGCTGCTTATTGTCCGTCATCGAGGAATGGCATGATTTCTATTCAGAATATTTCCAAAGTATATGGTCATCGGCCGGTGCTGAACAATATTAATCTGGAGCTGCCGATGCAGCAGGTGATTGCATTGATTGGCCCCAATGGTGCAGGGAAATCCACTCTGCTGATGATTCTGGCACGGCTGCTTTCGCCGACTAAAGGCAATATTCTGTTTGATAAGCAGGATATTGCCGGCATCCGCATTGCTGATTATGCCCGTCTGGTCGCAACGCTACGGCAATCTCCTTATTTCGGTTTGCGGCTGACGGTTAAGGAGCTGGTTTCGTTCGGCCGTTTTCCCTACGGGCACGGGATACTCTCAGCCAGAGACCATCAGGTTATGGACGAGGCAATCGATTTTCTCGGGCTCAGTGCCCTGCGTGATGCGTATATAGATGAATTAAGCGGCGGGCTGCGGCAAATGGCTTTTCTGGCGATGACTATTGCTCAGGAAACCAGGATTTTGCTGCTGGATGAACCTTTAAACAATCTGGATATGAATCATGCAGTACAAATCATGGCAGCAATCCGGCGTCTGAGTGAAGAACAGCGGAAAACTGTCATTATGGTGGTGCATGATATTAATTTTACTGCAAATTATTCAGATTATATTGTCGCATTAAAACAGGGACAGTTAAGTTTCAGCGGTCCTGCTCAGGAAGTCATTACTGAAGAACGCCTGAGTGAACTGTATGAGCTGGATTTTGAAATTAGTCACAATAAACATGGTTATGTCTGTCAGTATTTTCAAAAGTCGAAAGGTAAAATATGAACGGGAAACTCAAAAAATGTGCTGTCAGTCTGCTGGGGCTGATTGCAGTAGCAACAATGGTGACCATATCCGGCTGTGATAAAAAGCCGGTTTCTGCGTCTTCGTCTGCGGTACAGAAGCGTAGTGAGCCGCTTATTATCAAGCATCAGCTTGGTACGACTACAATTGATCACATTCCGCAGCGTGTAGCCGCAATGGATATGAATGAAGTGGACTTTCTGGATCAGTTAAATGTGCCTGTAGCCGGAATGCCCAAGGATTTTATTCCGCATTTTCTGGATAAATACAAACAGAATCATGATGATATTGCCGATTTAGGCGGCATTGTGCAGCCGAATATGGAACGTATCCATACTCTGAAACCTGATCTGATTTTAATGACTCCGATTCAGAAAGACCATTATCAGGAACTGACGCAGATTGCACCTACGCTCTATTATGAAATCAATTTCAATAACAGCGAACACGGGCATCTGGACACCATTAAAAATCATCTGCTGACTCTGGGTAAGATTTTTAACCGTGAAGATTTAGCCCGCACCAAGGTTGCTGAGCTGGATACGGAAGTCAGTAAAGTTCGTGCCGTGACTAAAGACCGGCCGGAAAAAGCGCTGGTAGTACTCTATAACAATGGCTCTTTCAGTAATTATGGGGTGGATTCACGCTACGGCTTCGTTTTCAGTGATCTGGGGGTTAAACCGGCCAGTAATGATCTCAGCACCAGCCTGCACGGACAGCCGATTTCCAGTGAATTTATTAAACGGGCTGATCCGGACATTCTGTACATTATTGACCGTACCTCAGTTATGGAGCATCAGCCGGTGATTAGCGCTGCACAGGTAACTAATCCGTTATTACGCGCTACCAAAGCATGGAAAAACAACCGGGTAGTCTTTGTGGATGCCGATGCATGGTATACCACCGGAGCCAGCCCTACTTCGATGCGACTGCTTATGCAGGATGTGATGAAAGGCTATCAATAACTTTGTTTTAATTACAGCAGAATAATAAGCTGTATAAATAAGAAAACCAGACCCTACCAATAAATCCATCCGTTAAATGTATTGCGTGAGTTTAGTTAACAAGGAGAAATCTATGGGTAAACACGCACATCACCGCAGGCAAGAGGCTTTGCCTGCGGTCAGACACCGAAGCAAAAATTTTCTGCATCCGTTCACTTCCTCACCCAAAGCGCTGATATTGAGTATTGCCAGCGCCATGCTGCTTTACACTCCGGTTATATATGCGAAACCGGCTGATGATAAAGCCAAACCTGCGGTGAAAAAAACAGCTACCGAGAATACGCCATCCACTGGTGAAGCTGTTCTGGCTGATGTGGTGGTGGAGGCTGGCGGAAAAACAACTTACTCCGGCGGTTTTGTGGCTAAAGACAGCCGTCTTGGTTTTCTTGGCAATAAAACTGCGATGGAAACGCCATTTAATACCGTTAGCTATACCAATAAATTCGTTGAGGATTCTCAGGCAAGAAATGTTACTGATGTCATTGCTGCTACTGACCCTTCGGTATTTACCAATGGCGCTATCGGCGGCTGGAGTGAAAATTACTATATCCGCGGCTTTCAGTCCGACACCAACGATATGTCGATGAATGGTTTATTTGGTATTGCCCCCTATTACCGTACACCGCCGGCCATGTTTTCACGCATTGAGGTATTGAAAGGACCATCCGCACTGTTAAACGGTATGCCGCCTGCCGGTTCTGTTGCCGGCACAGTTAATCTGGTATCCAAGCGCGCAGGTAATGAACCATTGCTGCGGATAACGCCTACCTATATGTCTGATTCACAATGGGGCGGCACCATTGATGCCAGCCGCCGGTTCGGACAGAACAAACAGTTCGGGATCCGGGTTAACGGGGTTTATCAGGATGGCTCCGGCCCTGTAAGAAAACAGGACTTGAAAACCCAGCTCGGTTCAGTCGGGTTGGACTGGCGCGGCGACCGTGCACGGGTTTCTGCCGATATCTATATGGCCAATGACAAGGTGGATGGAGTGGTACGTGGTATCAATCTGGGTAAAAATATGAAAGTACCCTCACCGCCAAATCCGAAAACGCTGATTAACCCCGACTGGTCTTATGTCAGCAATAAAGACCGCGGAGCCATGGTGCGCGGTGAATTTGATATTACAAACAATATTACTGCTTATGCGGCTTTCGGGCGCAGTAAAACCAATTATAAATACAATGGTGCTACTTCAGCCAATTTACTGGATAACAAAGGCACCATTCAGACCATAATGGCGCAGCTGGCATTTGATCTGGACAAGAAATCAGCAGATGTGGGCTTTAAAGGTCAGTTCGATACTGGTCCGGTAAATCATCAATGGGTAGTTAATACTACTTACTACAAGCATAATCAGCATGATTTTGGTGTCAGAAGTATTCCATGGGCTACATGGATAACCAATATGTATGATCCGACATGGGGTAAGTCTGTACCCTTTGATGTTCCGCCAATTTCCAGAAGCTCACTGCAGCTCAGAAGCTATGGGATGGCCGATATTATGTCGTTCATGGATGATAAACTGCAGCTGACTTTAGGTCTGCGCTATCAGGAAGTCAAAAGTGATAATCTGAGCCTGATGGGTAAACCTGTTTTAACTGAATACAAAAAACACGCATTGACTCCGGGCGTGGCTATTCTGTTTAAAGCCACAGATCATGTATCACTTTACGGCAATTATATTGAGGGTTTGACCAAGGGTAATTCAGCCCCCGTTACAGCAGCTAATTATCCCAAGGTGTTTGCTCCGTATAAAACCAAGCAGACTGAGCTGGGAGTAAAATGGGATTACGGCAATCTGGTTAATTCTTTAAGCATATTTGAAATTAAAAAACCCAATAGTTATACTGATCTGAGAACCAATGAGTTTACATCCGGCGGTCAGCAGCGCAACCGCGGTATTGAATGGACGTTTATAGCCTCGCCGATTGAAACAGTACGTCTGATAGGCGGTGCCAGCTACATTAAACCGGAGCTGACTAAACTGGCAAATCATGCCAATGAAGGTAATATCGCTACGGGTGTGGCTAAACTACAGGGTAAGCTGGGTGCGGAATGGGATATTAAAGCCGCAGCCGGCATTGTTACTCTTTCTGCCAATGCGACAGCTGTATCCAAACAATATCTGAATCAGGAAAACAGTTTATCGGTACCCGGCCATACTGTATTTGATATTGGTGCCCGCTACAATGCCAAAGTATCCGGCCATCCGTTTACGTTGCGCGCGGAAGTGAAGAACGTAACCAATAAAGCGTATTGGGGCATGCCGCGCCTGTCCAATCTGTCTTTAGGTGCACCGAGAACTTTCCTTTTATCCGGTTCGTATGATTTTTAAAAAATTTCCGGCCTGTTAAAAAATCGCCCTTTCGGGCGATTTTTTATAAGCGGCAGTTTATTGCGGTAATCCGTATTGCTGAAAGGCCGAGTATTCCGGTACCCGGTAATATTGCCTGCCCAGAAGCTGATTAATAATCACACCATTTCTGGTTGCGCCCATACCCAGATCAGGAGAACCAACCCCCTGCTTGGCGATTTCGGCATTCTGAATAAAAATCCGCCCTTTACCGCTATCGCAGCGTACAGCGGTAAAGTCTTCATTAACCAGATAGTCATTGTGCTCATCTGTTTGCAGAACACTGCCTTTCAGCTCTTCAAACCATTGCGGCCACTGATGATGGTAGCCGGTGGCTGCCACAATTGCATCTGTCTGAATGGTTTGTTGCTGATTAAGCTGGGTATGCAGACATGTCATATTAATTACGCCGGAAGGCAGTATTTCTACCGACTGCACGTCACAATTAGAAAACAGTGTCAGCCCTGCCGGTGCACCGGCAATGGTTCGCTCGTACAATAAATCATAAATATCGCCAATAGTGGCAAAGCTGATCCCTTTATAAAGCTGCCCCTGACCGGCACTGACTTCACGCCGTTTCTGCGGTGTCAGTGTCTGGAAATAACGCATATATACCGGAGTAAAGCACTCCTGCCCCAGTTTGGAAAACTCCATCGGATGAAAACCGGCAGAACGGGTAATCCAGCGGATTGACGCACCTGCCCGGATTTGTTCCGGCTGCAATGCGCGATAAAGAGCCAGCACACATTCAGCAGCACTTTGCCCTGCCCCGACCACGGTAACCTGTTTACATTCCTGCAATTGTTTCTGCATATAGGTAAATTGCGCTGAATGCTGTATCAGCGGGTGGCTGGTGTTTTTCAGCCACTCAGGATGGTAAGGTTGGGTACCCACGCCGACAGCAATATCTTTACTGGAAAATATCTGTCTGTCTCCGGATGAAGATTCACTTTCGAGAATAAATCTTTCCTGACGATAATCATAACTTACTGCCTTGACACAGGCATCGAAATGACAGGATGGCAACTGGCGTACTGCCCAGCGGCAATAATCATCATATTCCTGACGCGGAATCAGAAAACGGTCATAGTAGTAAAACTGATACAGACGCCCCTGCTGACACAGGTAATTAAGATAACTTAAGGGATGACACGGATCAGCCATGGTAACCAGATCTGCCAGAAAGGGTACCTGCAATGTGGTACCGGGCAATAAAAGGCCAGCATGCCAGTGAAAAGTAGGCGTTTTATCCAGAAATACTGCATTGACTTCTGGATGACCAGATAATAATGCCGCCAGCCCCAGATTAAAAGGACCAATCCCAATACCTGCCAAATCCGTTTGCTTTATATCCATGTTTATTCCGTCCCTATGTACAAAAAGTTAAATATTTAAATATTTACAACATGTAATGCTTTTATACTGAATCCATTTCTGCCCGGATCAGTTGTTCTACTTCCTTCATATTGCGGCAGCCGATTAACTGGCGCGGATTCAGAGTCAGTCTGAAACTGTGATTTATCCGGCTGGTAATTTCTTTTACATGCGCAGGGCGTAATCCGAGCTGGCTGAATGGCCGGGTATGTTCAATAACTATGGTTTGTTCGATATTCAGCGTATCGCGGTAAATATGTTCTAATTGTTCTCTTTGGCTGATAACTGCATCAGCACAATGCCCATTCGGATTGATTGTGATACCGGATAATGTCTGATTTAATACGGAATCAATATTTTCCAGACCCTGATCTGCCAGTTGCTGACAGACGCTGACCAGAACTGCGAGAAAATCGTGAATGATGGCTGCATCTATGGCAGCCTGTGCAAAATCAATATTAAACAGCAATGCGCCGTCATCACTGAGCATAAAGCGAATATCTATCGCTACCTGTGGTGTCTGAGTTAACCCGTTAACATAATGAACTGCACTGCCTGCCGGTAACACTGGCCACGATAATCCATTAGTAATAACGATTGGTAAAACCGGTGCTTCGCCATGCTGCTCAAATAGTAATCTTGCCAAGTCCACACCGGAAAAGGCCAGATGCTGCAAACCGTCCAGCATATTCTTTTGTAATTTAGCCGCCTGTTCGATAAATCCGGTTGCGGATGACCAGCAGACCACAACAAAAGTGGATTGATTGGATAATTCGCCCTCATACAGCGGCAAAACCGGTACCGCTGCCGACAGCAGGCCGGATGTCTGCTGCCAGCGATTTAATACCGCCAGAATCAACGCCATCAATAAGGAATTTTTAAAGAGTCCCTGCCGTAAACCTGACTGACATAATTTATCGAATATCTGTGCCGGCAATACGGCACTTTGTCGCTGATAGGGTGAAGTTTCCAGTGTCGCTAAAGGTTGTTTCCAGGGTAATTGCGGGATGCTTGTAACAGGCTGCAACTGTGCCTGCCAGTAGGCAAGTGCTGTGTTATAAGTCTGACTATCCGGTTGCTGCCTGTTTTCAGACAGCAGTGGCGCCTCTTTCAGCTCCGTATCTGTGAATAACTCACACATCAGCGCTGCAATAGACCGTCCGTCGAGAATCAGCGCATCAAAGCGCGCAAAGACAATAAACTGTTGTGCGGATAACTGAAAAAGTGTGATATCCCACGGCGATTCCTGTAAATCAAATATTTCCTGCTGATAACGCCGGCGAAAACTGTCAATTTTTTCGGTAGCTGCTGCCGGCTCTTCTCCACACAGATTAATTTCAATTAAATTAATAATTACCTGCGGATTTACCCACTGTACACAACGCCTGACATCAATATAGGTTCTTAAGCTGGCATGATGCTGTACCATATCAGCCAGACGCTGCCTGAATGCGGGTAAATCCAGGGTTCCGGCATATTCGCGAAATTCCTGCATCGCCACACCGCCAAGCGCAAAAGCAGTACTTCGGCCGGACAAATAGGATTTTTGCAGAGAGTTTAAAGGGGTGGCTTTTTCATCAGGCTCGGTAATATTCAGGTACTGATTCAATTCAGTTAACGGGCGTGAAAAATATTCCGGCTTCGTAATCAATGTATTCAGCAGAGTCAGAAAACGTTCAAACAGTCCGTTTACCCATGTATCGGCTAATGCATCCAGACGAATATCCCAGTTAATGAGTAAATCATTATTTAGCTGCACAAACTGTGCATCCAGTGCCACCTGCGGCCCCTGTGAAATACACCAGTCCATACTGCCAAAATATTTATGTACCCTGGATGAGAACAGATTTTTTTCAGGTAAATCGACTGCGGCAGTAAATACTACCGGTGCGATTTGCGGCGTAGCATGATGACGTGACAAACGCCGCATTACATTGACACCACTGAATTGCCGGTGATCCAGACATTGCCGCCATTCAGTCGCCAGACGCCGGCAAAAAGTTTCCAGATCAGGCGTTTCAGTCATATCAACATTTAACAGCACCAAATCGGCAAAATCACCAATGGTTCGGTCAATATGAGGCAAAAGCGGTTCCCGCCAGAAAAACGGCACATTAAGCCGGTAAGCACGATCATGAGTGACCTTGCCCAATATATAGGCAAACAACCCCAGTATCAGAGCAGACAAGGTTAACCGCTGCTGACGGGCAAACCGGCGTAACAGCAATGCCTGCTCTGCACCGATAATTGCACTTAAGCGTGTGCTTTGTGCTCCGGCCGGGGTTGGTTGCTTTAAAGGCAAAGCAGGCGCAGGTGCGATAATATCCATGCGTGACAGCCACCACTGACGAGCACGCTGTTGCTGTTGGCGTTGGTACAGATCCTGCTGAATCCTGTTGCGCCAGTCATAAAAAGATGGCGGTGAAGGCAGACAGACGGTACTGTCTGCGTAAAACTGAGCCAGATCCTCCATCAGAATCCGGAAACTGGAAGGATCAATGGCAATCATATCGGCATCTATATGCAGGCGGAAAACCTGATTACCCAGAAGGCTGACAGAAAAACGTACTGTCTGTCCTTCATCCAGACTGAGTTGCTGATGTGTCCATTGCCGGCGTTTGTCTTCAAGTTTCTGTTGCTGCTGCGCCTCGGATAAATGTAAAAAATTATCTATTTCCAATACATTTTGCGGCAGCGTATCTCTGATCCTTACTTCACCTTCGGCATTCAGTTGCAAACGTAACAGTTCATGCTGCCGATACAGACATTCAATTGCCTGTCTGAGCCTGTCTGAATCCAGCTGAGTGCCATTGAATTCGGTATACAGATGCGCAGCCACACCACCGAGCATGGCGTCATGCACACGCCCAAACCAGCATGCAGACTGCATTGGAGTAAGTTCACACATTATTTCTTTACTCTGTTGACAAATTTACGATTTTTGACGATGATACAGTTAAATGAAAATGATTACTAGTTTCATTTAACTAAAATTTATCACTACAGCAAACCGTAATCAGCAATCCTGAACAGACCATCAGAAAAATGTTGGATGATTCAATTTGTTTTGATTAATCAATATTTTTGTCTGATTCAGCTGGTTTAACAGATAGAAAAAAGGCTGATAAGATGATTAGCTATACACACTGGCCTGAAGATTTAGCCCGGAAATACCGCCAGAAAGGTTACTGGCTGGATCAGCCGTTAACCCGCGTGCTGACACAAACAGCCAGACAGTTTCCGCAGTCAACTGCGATTATCTGTGGTGAACGGCATTTCAGTTATGCGCAGTTAAATCAGTTTTCCGATAATCTGGCAGCCCGACTGAGCGCACAGGGCTTTGGTATAGGTGATACTGCACTGGTGCAGCTACCTAATATTGCCGAATTTTATATTGTCTTCTTTGCTCTGCTGAAAGCCGGTATTGTGCCTTTGAATGCACTGTTTAATCATCGTCAGCATGAATTAAAGAGTTTTTTCAGCCAGATTAAACCCCGGCTGCTGGTGGCTTCACGCCATCATGAAGTATTTAGCGGAAATGACTTTCTGACTGAACTGACTGCTTTACAGCTGGCGCCGGCTTTAACTCTAATGCTCAATGCCTTTGCTGATGATGAAAGCCTGCCGGACTGGTATACCACTGCGCAATCTGATATCAGCCATTATGCTGCCACACCGGCAGATGAAGTGGCTTTTTTCCAGCTTTCCGGCGGCAGTACCGGTACGCCGAAACTTATTCCGCGTACGCACAATGATTATGATTACAGCGTGCGTGCCAGTGCCGAAATCTGCGCTCTGAATCAGCATACCCGATTACTCTGTGCCATGCCGGCAGCACATAATTATATGCTGAGCTCACCCGGCGCTCTGGGTGTATTTCATGCCGGCGGATGTGTGGTAATGGCGGCAAGCCCTGAACCACTGAGCTGTTTCAGCCTGATTGAACAGCATCAGGTGACCATGGCTTCGCTTGTACCCAGTGCCGTATCTATGTGGTTACAGCAGGCACCTGAACAACTGGAAAAGCTGCACTCACTACAATTAATTCAGGTAGGCGGTGCCAGTTTCCCGGAATCAGTGGCACGACAGGTATTAAATGTTTTTGGCTGTCAGTTGCAGCAAGTATTCGGGATGGCGGAAGGACTGGTGAACTATACGCGGCTGGATGACAGCGAAGAGCTTATTGTTACCACTCAGGGGCGTCCTATCAGCCCGGATGATGAAGTAAAAGTGGTGGATGAAAACGGTGACGAAGTGCCTGCCGGAGAAACAGGTATGCTGAAAACACGCGGTCCCTATACCTTTCGCGGTTACTACCAGAGCCCTGAGCACAATACACAGGCTTTCGATACAGAAGGCTTTTATTATTCAGGTGATTTGGTACAGCGTAACAGCAACGGATATTTGAAAGTGGTGGGACGGGTTAAAGATCAGATTAACCGCGGTGGCGAAAAAATTGCTGCTGAAGAAATTGAAAAACTGATGATTACCCATCCTGATGTTACCGAAGCCGCACTGGTTGCTATTACGGATGAACGTTTTGGTGAAAAGAGCTGTGCATTTATTGTGTCACAGAATCAGCACTTAACTGCTCTGAGCCTGAAACGCCATCTGCTCAATCTGGGTATTGCTCATTACAAACTGCCTGATCAGGTATGCATTGTTGATAGCCTGCCGCTTACTGCCGTCGGCAAAACCGACAAAAAACGCTTACGTGAAACCTTTCAGCAAAATCCTGCCTGAAATAATTATCAGAATGAGAAACGAGAGACAGCATGACTATCAAACAAATCGCTGATTATCCGATGCCTGCTCTGGCACAAATCCCGCAAAATAAAACCGACTGGGAAGCTGATGCTGCGCGCTCTGTATTATTAATTCATGACATGCAGAATTATTTTCTGAATTTTTATCAGCAGGACAGCACACTCATCCGGACAATGATAAAGAATCTGCAAAGTTTGCGCAGCTGGGCGGCTCAGCAACAGATTCCCGTGGTGTATACCGCCCAGCCGCATCAGCAGAATCCTCAGCAACGGGCGCTGCTGAATGATATGTGGGGTGTGGGTATTACTACCGCACCTGTTGAAGAGCAGAAAATAGTTGACGCCCTGACACCACGTCCGGAAGATACCATACTGACCAAATGGCGTTATAGCGCTTTTCAGCGTTCAGATTTACTGGCACACATGCATAACTGGCAGCGTGATCAGCTGATTATCGGTGGTGTTTATGCGCATATCGGCTGTATGCTTACCGCTGCCGAAGCATTTATGCAGGATATTCAGGTATTTTTTGTAGCTGATGCACTGGCTGACTTCTCTGCGGAGCAACACCAGCAAGCGTTAAATTATGTTGCCGGCTGTTGCGGGCAAGTGACCACTACAGAAGCATTGTTACCGGCAACAAATAGTCTTACCCGTGCATGGCTGACACAAAAAGTTCAGACATTACTGGAAATACCGGAAGAAACCATTAACCCTGAAGAGAACCTGATTCTCTACGGTCTGGATTCTTTACGCATTATGCAGTTTGCCGCTGAACTGAAACAGTATGACATCAATATTGGCTATGATGTACTGGGTCAGCAGCCTTCACTAAACAACTGGTGGCAGCTCATTGAAAAACAAAATAAAACTGTTTCAGCCTAGAATTGGCTGCAAATAATTAGCCGGACGCTGCATACAGCTTTGGAAACATAAAACATGACTGACTTAAATCTATCCGGCAAGAGCATACCGTCCGGTCTGGCACATCAGTGGCGGGTAGCCCTGCCCGGGCTGATAAGCGGTACATTTGCCGCCGTAATTGCCGGTATCGCTATGCTGGCAGGGCTGTGGTTTATCATTAAATTTATCGATAACATGAGCTGGTGCTGGCTGAATTATGCACTGGTCAGCTGGCTGCTGGCCGCTTTGTTTACAGCCTTGTCCTCATGGCTGGCACATCAGGCAGAAAGCCGCTTTGCGGCGGCTTTACGCCGGACAGTGGCACAGCATTTAATCCGCCTGCCGTCCAATATACTGGCTAAACAGAATGAGCAGACACTTAAACAGCTGCTAACCGATGATGTTGCCAGTTTGCATCATATGCTGGCTCATTTACCCGGTGAGATTGCCGTATTCACGGTTATTCCGCTTTTATCCATCGGTATCCTTGTTTATTTTATCGGCATATCGGCAATATGGGTATTATTACCCGGACTGATTGCTTCGGTTTATTATCTCATCATCATACCGCGCATGACCCGGCGTGACGGTACCGCACGTATGCAGGTAATGCTGGATATTATTAATAAAGCCGATGAATATGTACGCGGGATTCCGGTTTATCGTATTTACGGGCAGCATTCCAGCGCATTAACTGCCTATACAGAAGCAACTGAAAAATTTACCCGCAATATGGTGCACTGGGTAGCCAAGGCAGCCACACCGGCAGCCATAGCCACTGCTATGTTACAGGCAGTAGCGACATTTGCCATTGGCTACTGGGTCAGTTATACACAGGACACCACTACTCTGGCTGCCACTCTGTTATTCAGTCTGGCCATTGTGACACCCGCATTACGTCTCGGGCATGGTATTGATTACATCAGAGCCGGACGCGCTGCTGCCGGACGTCTGACCGAATTTTTACATCAGCCTTTATTACCGGCCGGAACCATAAATCATCTGCCGGAGCCGGCAGTATTATCTATGCATGATGCAGTTTTTTCTCAGGAAGAACATCCGGTTTTACGCAAACTCAGCTTCACATTTCCCGCCGGCGCCATTACCGCTATTACCGGCCCCAGCGGAGCAGGTAAAACCACTTTACTCAATGCATTAGCCGGATACATACCATTGACATCCGGAACTGTTCAACTGGGTAAGACCGATCTGTCTGCATTACATGATGACACCCGCCACCGGCTGATTCTGTTTATTCCGCAAGGATATGATGTTTTAGACAATACGATTCGTGCCAATCTGGCCTTAACTGCTCCTGATGCCAGCGATGAAGTCATGCAGCAGGCTCTGACCAGAGCCAATCTGAATCTGGATTTATCAACACCTGCCCGTACCCTGTCCGGCGGAGAAAAACAACGTATTTGCATTGCACGGGCTTTTCTCACTCAGGCAGAAATTATCTTAATGGATGAGCCTACCAGTGCGCTGGATGATCAGAATGCCCGGGAAATATTTCAGGCCTTGCAGGAACTGGCTCATACTGCGCATAAAACCATTATCATTGTTACTCACCAGCCGGCTCTGGCCGATAAAGCCGATGCAAAACTGGTACTGGAAGCATTAAGGAGCGAGGCATGAATACAGCAGCCGGCAACAAACACTCCCTTTTTGAAACCATACCGGCCGCCACCAGACCCCGCCTGATTGCTGTCAGCATCGGCTGGATACTGGTTGCCGTACTGGAAGCATGTGCTTACACCATACTGGCTCTGGCTATAGTAAATCAGCAGTCGCCACTGTGGGTAGTGATTAGTGCTGCTATTGCCATAGTGATTACAGTACTGGTTACCCGTAACGGCTTTCTTACCGGCGTACGTCTGGCCGGAGATTTATTTGCCGCACTGGGGCGTTCTCTGTCCAGCGCTAAATTATCCTGGTTTAAGGACCAGCGCCGTGCGGTTATCAGTAAAACTGCCGGACAGGAAATTCCGAATTTCATGAGCATTCCGGCACATCAGTTGCAGACGTTTTTACATGCGCCCTGTCTGCCCCTGTTTATCTGTATCGGGCTGGCCTTTGTTGCCGGTACAGGCATCATGTTAGCAGCACTGGCGATGATATTGCTGTCCTTACTATTACAAGTATGGGCACAATATGCTTTAAATAAAACTGATGCACAGCGCCATCAGACCGAACTGGACAGCACCACGGCAACCATTGAACTGGTTGAACACCTTACTCTGCTGCGTACATCCGCAGGTTCAGCTCATGCGCTGGATACTATCCAGCAGCGCTGGAGCACTCAGGAAAACCTGCTAAGCAAAATTAATTGCAGTGCAGCCAGTGCAACGCTGATAGCTACTTTAGCTAATGTGCTGCCCATGGCAGGTATGGCGGTTTATTGTATTTTGTCCGCTCAGAACGATGAATACCTGATACTGGCTGTATTATTACTGATGGGGCGCGCCGGCGCACCATTAAGCGCACTGGCTACTGCCGGTCTGAGCATCAATGACTTAATCAGCTCACTGCGCCACTTTCAGCAACTTACCCATCCTCCGGTACTGCCTGAAGCAGAAGAAACGCGCACCCCGAAGCATGCACAGTTATCTCTGCATAATCTGAACTGTATCACCGGCTCGACAACCATTAATCAGGATATCCCCGAAGGTGCACGCTTACACGTCGCCGGTGTTAGCGGCAGTGGCAAAAGTACCTTGCTGCAACTATGCCTGCGCTTTGATGATCCGGCTATGGGAGAAATCAGATTAGACGGCATTCCACTGCCTCAACTGTCTTATCAGACACTGACAGACAATATGGCTTATGTGGCTCAAAACCCGATTATTTTTACCGGCACTCTGGCAGACAATATCCGCATCGGCCGTTTTGATGCCAGTGACGCTGAAATCGAAGCTATTGCCAGACAATGTATGCTGGGAACAGTTATCGACCGGACGGATGAAGGCATTCACCAACATGTCGGCCAGCAGGGCTCTGCCCTATCCGGCGGCGAACAGCAGCGCGTAGCCATTGCCCGTGCTCTTATCAAGCATGCGCCGATACTGATTCTGGATGAAGCCACATCAGCACTGGATGAAAGCACGGAACAACAACTGATTGACACTATACTCAGCCAGTCCCGTACCCTGATTTTTGTGTCGCATCGCAGTGCGGCTCCGTGGCAGCCTACCCTGACTCTGGATTTATCGCCGGATATTACATAAACACCAGATATGATTCAGGCAAATACTACTGATTAGAGCCATATCTTAAAAATACGGGCTATGCATGTCATTTATATCAGACCTGGGTAAAACAGACTGCCGGCAAGACACTTCTGCCGGCAGCAGAAAATTGCTATTGCCGGTGAATGATTCGCCTGCATTATTCTGTCATCGCACAATCAGCATCGGCAATAACACCATTCACCAGATATGCATGCCATTAGCCGACACAGCGGTTTTGCATAAAATTGGTCAGATACATAACATCTTTCTGCCGGACAACATCAGAAAAAGCCGGCACAAACGCCAGACAGAATTTATAGCCGGCCGGCTGACGGCAAAATATGCATTATTACAGTATGGTTACAGCAACTTTAATCTGAAAACAGGCTCACAGGGACAGCCGCTTTTTCCTGAATCCTTACAGGGAAGTCTGAGCCACACCAGCAATCAGCGCCAATGTCTGGCTATTGCCTGCGTACAGAAAAAACAGCCGACACACCGCTATCTGGGTATCGATATTGAATACCGGCAGCATCAGAGTATTATGAATGAGCATAAATCCACTCTGAGCCTGTTTCTCCGGGCGGCCGAATTACGCTATATAACCGAACACAGTACTGACCTGCCGTTGATGGCGCTGCTGCTTTTTTCAGCAAAAGAGAGCATTATCAAAGCATGGTTTCATCAATATCAGAAACTGATTAATTTTACTGATATAGCTTTCCAGTCGTATCGTCATTCATACCTGAATTTCCTGATTGATTCACCGCTTACCCATGCAAATCCGCAAACAGCAGAAGTTTGTTTCCATTGCACAAAAGAAAAAATAATAACCATTGCATATATCTGAAACAGCTTGTGGCTGAATTTTGCCCAGAACAGAAAATTTTCTGTATTTTATTATAATTATTGATAATGATTACTATTTGCATTAATATAAACAAACTTACATAGCCTGATTTATCTAGATTTTTCATTACATATAACCCGCATCTGTCTACAGGTAATAAAATGACGATTACAGAATCAAGCGTTGTTTCCCACTCTCCTATTCAATCTCAGGATCAGTTTGCCTGTTTTGCAACCAGACAGCATCACATCAGTGCCAGACATCTTATCCATAAAATACACATGCCGGTTAATCAGTCCGAATCCTGCAATCAGCAGATTGCCGACTGTTTTAATCACATCAAAGCGCAGGGATATACCAATCCCATTCTTATTGCTGCTATTCCATTTGATACCAGAAAAAACGGTACCTTAAATTTTTACAGTGAATTTAATCAAACCTCACCAGCTCACTTTGAGCACAATACTGCCTCAGCAGGCAAAATAGCAAACTCCCTTATCCGCAAAAAATCATTGGTAGAGCGTCAGGCATTCGAACACAGTGTTCAAACGGCTTTAAGCGCTATGGCGGATAAACAGATGCAAAAAATTGTGCTGTCACAGGCAACAGAATTTGAATTTGCCCGGCAGCACAGCCCGGAGGATTTACTGAATATCCTTATCCGGCAAAATCCTGATGCCTATAAATTTATGATTCCTGTAGAAGAAGACCAGTACATTTTTGGTGCCAGCCCGGAATTACTGTTATCGCGCCAGCAGCAACAGGTACACAGTAACCCGCTGGCCGGCTCCCGACCGCGCCCGGCCATTCCGGAACAAAACAGCCAGACTCAGACAGAACTTTATCAGTCGGCCAAAGACAGGCATGAACATCAGCTGGTTATCGATAATATCCGGCACAAGCTCAGCAGCTATTGCTCAGCGTATCAGGCATCAGAAATACCCGAAATTTTAACTACATCAACCATGTTTCATCTGTCATCAGTCTTTCAGGGGCAACTGAAAGCCGATGCGCCCGATGCACTTAATCTGGCACTTCATCTGCATCCCACACCGGCCGTTTGCGGCACACCAACGGATATCGCCAGAGACTTTATTCTCAATCATGAAGGCTATAACCGTCATTACTACAGCGGACTGAATGGCTGGATGGATGCCAGCGGGAACGGAGAATGGGTCGTTACTATCCGCAACGGCTTACTGAATCACAATATTATCCGCCTGTATGCCGGAGCAGGCATCGTTGCAGGCTCAGACGCAGCAGCAGAATGGTTTGAAACCGAAGCCAAAATGCAAACTATGCTCAATGTATTTCAGCAACAGTAACATTATCTGGAGAAACAACCATGCAGCAAGCCATTATCGTTACCGGTGCAGCCCAGGGTATAGGGGCTGCGATTGTTACCAAACTGCTCAAACAGCACTATCATGTTATCGGAATCGATAAACAGCCCTATTCGCCGAGCTGGCCGGTACAACAGATGATTGAAGCCCAGTATCAGACTTACTGGACAAGCATTAGTCAGGATATCACTGCTTTCGAAGAAACCCGTATATTACTCAACACACTGATTAATCAATACAATATAACCGGTCTGATTAATGTGGCCGGAGTATTAATCCTTACACCATTGCTGAGTGCCACTGAGGCACAATGGCAAACCAGCCTGAATGTTAATCTGCTGGCGCCCATATTCATCAGCCAGCATTTAGCCGCACATTTCCGGCAGCAGCGACAAGGCTGTATTGTTACCGTCAGCTCTAACAGTGCCCGCATGGCGCGCACGGAGATGGGTTTATATGCCACCACCAAAGCAGCACTCAGCCATTTCTGCCGCAATCTTGCTCTGGAAGTTGCCCCGTATGTCCGGGTTAATATCGTTTCACCGGGCTCTACCCTCACAGCGATGCAACAACAATTATGGACCGACAACGAACCACCGGCCGGCATACTGGATGGTGACTTAACACAATATCGTCTTGGCATTCCTCTCAGAAAACTGGCTCAGCCGGCAGATATCGCCAATACCGTTTCTTTCCTGCTCTCTGAAGAAGCCGCACAGATCACTATGCAGGAAATTGTTGTAGATGGCGGAGCAACACTGGGCATCTGATTCGCTTTTATGTTCTCCGGATTGTAGATTTTCTTAAAATCTATAGTTTTTTTTGATATTCAACTATAGAGATTCCATCAGTATGACTAATGTTTAGCCTTACATAATTCCATGTGAAAATTTTCTCCATAGAATTTAACTTCCTTAATTTAGGGTTGTATTTAGATACTAAAACTAAAAACCAAGTATTATCTGTAACAATTCCTAGTGAACCTGGGAGTTCTATAACTACTTGACCATTAAAATCTAGGCTATTGTATAAACAGACATCAATAGGTTGCCAGAGTTCCTCCTCTGTACATTCCGATAAATCATTCCTGTGACCAATTATTTCAAAGTGATATAGCTTTGGTTTAGAACTGCAGATCTTTTGTTCAAATATTACACCTTCATTTTTATTAAGAAATAAATGAATTTTCTCAGTTTTCTTATTTCTATAGAACCTAGGAAATTTCAAATTATTTTCATCTATTAATTTCCTATCTACAGGTTCCCAATCAATATCAAGCATAATCACTCCTTATCTAAAGAAAACAGATAAAATACGATTTTTATTTTAGTTTTTCTTATGGGTAAAATATGGTAATGCGCTAATGAAACGACATGATAACGGTTACAATGTCGTTTCCGGGTGATTATCTTTAATATATTCCAATATATCAGCCGGCTGCGAATCCAGATACTGACAGATTGCCTCCAGCGTAGCCAGCCTGATACCTTTTACTTTTCCCTGTTTAAGCAAAGATAAGTTTTGCTCGGTAATACCAATAGCAGCAGCCAGCTCTTTTGATTTCACTTTCCGTTTAGCAAGCATAACATCTAAATTTATTCTAATCGGCACATTAAACTCCTGTTAAATAAACTGCTTATTTTCTTCTGCAATCTGGCATGCTTTTTTTAGTATCTGACCGATAATCATAATACTGATAGAAGGGAATAACAGAATTAAATCACTACTTTCAAATGATATCGAAATATACCGATCCGGAAAATGATTATTAAGCGTTAAGATAAACGATAGCAGAGGCTCTGAGAGCAATTGTAAAACCTCCCAAATCACCAAATCTTTACCAAAGGCATAACAGTAATTTGCTGATTTCACAGAAAAATAATCTGCTTTACTGTAGCTTAGAAACAGTAATCTGAGCTGAACGAAACCATAAACCAGAATCGCAATGATTATGGTATCAATTAAGGTAGCAGAAACTGCCTGCCATAAAGAAAGTTTGGATATATCAATATCAGCATTACCATCACCCATACTATGAGTAATAAAAAATGAATATCCGCCGGAATTCAGTCCGATATTATGAATATCAAAAAATAAAATAATAAAGGAGATACCATGCCGATACCGATACAGAATATAGGAATCAGGGTTAACTGAGACATTAATTTGCAATAACGGTTTAATCGGGAATGTGTTTCAAGCATTACAGTGTTCATGTTTAATACCTTTTTATAAAAAATATAAAAACCAGGCATACAATATCATGTAAATGTAAATTTAAAAATAAAAAATTAAAATAAAACGATAATAATTTATTATATAAAATTAATAATTATAATTATTCATCAACCAGATAAGACAATAGCCGGCTTTTATATATAGTGAACTAAACCTGTTCCCTGCTGATACAGAATTAATCTTCAAATAACCATTAAACCGGTACAGAATAAAACAATCATTTAAGTGGTCGGTTACATCATCAAATGTTACAAAAATAATCAGCACCGGCGATAATAAATATATTTATTTAGCATAATTAAAACCAGTAAAAATATTTCTGCTCTGACTACTATTCAGTAAATACAAATTCAGAAACCGAGAGATGGGACGGGCAATCAAGAATTCTTAAAACTATAAAAACAGACTTGTTAAACAGTATAGAATATTGGCTTTAGCATATGATTATTTAATTATCGTGTCAGATAGCTACAAGTTTGAATGAATGATCGGAACCTGATTCTGAGTTTAGTCAGCGTATTCGAAATCTGCCATGTGGAAAGATTTATCGGAGAAAGTCCATAATGCCTAAAGCTTTAGCCGGAATTTTATTTGCATTATCAGCAGCCGCACTAAATGGTTCTATAGGTATTATCAGTAAATTACTGATGGCCAGTGGATTGAATCCTTATGAAATAGCGTTTTATAAAACGTTTCTGGCTTTTGTTTTTGTTTCACTACTCTTGATACGTACTCCATTTACCCGGCAAATTCAGATAGTTGCCCCTGTATCAGATAATAATATAAAAATCTGGATGCATATCGGTCTGTGTGCTCTGTTTGGAATATTTACTTTGTTTTTCTTTGAAACAATCGCTTACGGGCATGGCAGTGCGGCGAATGTAGTCGTGATACTCATGGCTTCAGCTACGATAGCGGCATTAGTTTTCGGCTGCTTATTATTAAATGAAAAAATTAAAATATCAGCCGTTTCCGGTGTTGCTGTTGCAATCGCCGGCATTAGCATTATTTCATGGTCTGGGCAGGCCTCATTATTGTTATTGATATTTGCCAGTGCCGCAGGAGCCGGTTACGGGCTGTTTAGTGTATTGGTTAAGAAATTCGGTTTACATGGTGGTATTTATCTGACCAGATTTTTATTATTGTTTGGTCTGATCTATCTGGCTATACCCTATTTAGCAACCTTCCGGCAAAATCCTTTTGATTTTCACTGGCAAACCGTCGCAGGGCTGATAGCTTTGGCCATTTTACCTACTATTCTGGGATTTTACTGTACTACCAAAGCACTTGGTTATTTATCCGCTGCTCAGGTTCAGGTAACTGAATTAGCTGAGCCAATATTTGCCATGCTGATGGGCTGGCTGATTCTGTCTGAATTACCTGACTATGCTTTTTTCCTCGGTGCTCTGTTGATTATTACCGGTATTATGCTGATTAATGATGTATTGGGTTTATTAAAAACTTATTTTTTTAAAAGAACAAAGATTAGCAAAAGGTAATCACTCTTTTGTCAGTTATCATATCCTGGATAAGAAAATCTGCAATGCTGATACCCTGGCAGAAAATACACTATTCATAATTCCACTTTTAATATATTTTTTATTAATGTTTTATACCATTCACTTTTATTTATCACCCTGAAAACTAATTTTCTTTAAAGATAAAAAACAATCTATAATAGTATTAATTCAGCCAAAAACTAAACCCGTTGATTCATTCTAATATATATATATTAATTTTGGTTTGCAGTGTACAGATTTAATAGATTTCTCCCGCCAGAATTAAAACTCGTTCTAAAGAAATCTGAAAAGTTACACTCTTATAATATTAATCTATGCTATTACAAATAAGATATTGAACCAAATGGAGCGGTTTAATATCATAATACTAATTATCTAAATAGCATTATGATATTGATAAACGTATGGATACCTCATTTAATATACTACAAGGAACATTAAACGAATTTGATGATATATCATAACTTTTCTCTGAATATCGAGAATTTTATGGTATTAAGGATTGTCATTCTGAATCAAAATAATTCATTAAAGAAAGATTGATAAACAATGATTCAATCATTTTTCTAGCCTACGACAATAAAACAGCATATGGTTTTATACAGTTCTATTTTTCATATTCTTCTTTAGTTATATCACTCACTATCATTTTGAATGACTTATATATTATAAAAAGCCACAGAAGATGCGGTGTTGCCACCCATTAATGGAAAAAGTAAGAAACTTCGCTAGTAATTCTGCCTATGACGGCATTCCATTATGCACATCAATCGATAATCTCAAAGCCAGAGCTCTGTATGAAAAGTCAGGTTATAAAATTGATGATCAATTTGTTTACTAATTTTTAGAACTAGATAAAAAGTGCGATATGAAAATTTATGATTTAGCCGGCTAATTTGTTCGTCTTACTTTCTCATCTCTGCTGATTTGGATTTAAATTTTCTTAAATCCAAATTATTTTTTATCTTTTTCGATTTCTCCTGTAATCGACACACTGCAATAATATCCGTTTTAAATAATTTGCAAATATCAAATATTTCTTTTTCTATCATTCACAGCCATAAAATGGCATTTTTACTGTTTCTCTCTCATTTTTATTCTTTATTTTAATTTTTACATTAATTTCTTACGTTTAAAGTTAATTATAAATAAGTACATTTATATTTTTTCATGTTAATTCTATATATTTAATATTAATTATTCAGTTTGCTCATACCTTTGTATTAAAAAGTTACAAGATTAAGTTAATCATTTATCTATTCTGAAAATATTAATAATTAATAATTAAGAATTTATAAGCTTTTATTTTTCAAGCGTAATCTTTTTCATTAATTGGATTTAACGCTGGGTAAACCTTTGTCATTGTTTATTCCGGAAGATTATTTCCTGAGTCGGCTATCTGCTGATACAGCCGTCAAGATAAGCAGATATTTTAAAGCCGGGTAAGCAGATTCAAATTGTAGTACAGGGGGTTGGATTGTTGGTTTTGTAACTTTAATCAATCAGGAGAAAAACCTATGAACAAGGTTTATCGGAATGTCTGGAATGAAAATACCCAAACATGGGTAGCCGCATCAGAGCTGGCGAATAGTAAAACCAAATCAAATACTGTTTGTGAACAATCAATAGTTAAAAAAATTATTAATAAGCTAGGGCTGAAAAAAATTGTCAGTGTAACAATCACAGCGCTGATTTTAGAATGGCAGGCAATTGCTCCAGTATATGCAGCTAATGCGGCAATTGTCGGCGGCAATAACAGCGGTACAGTTTGGCCTGGTGGCGGCTATCAATATGGCGGCCATGGTAGCATGGTATTCTCGGGTGATGACGACCATTGTGGTGCAGACAGAGTTAATGGTCGCAGAACCGTTTCAGACGGCATTACAGCAAAAGATGAATACTTACGTTTCATTAGAAATACTGCGTTTACGAACGGTCGTCCGTACGGAAGCGTAACTTCTAACAAAGCAGAAGCATGGAGTGATGAAGGTAAGACCGATAGCGGAACCGGTTATCAGGCCGCCCCTACCGGCGGTGATAACAATGCAATGCCTGTAGCTTATGGTATTTATTCTTTTGCCTATGGCTGCGGTTCTTACGCTACCGGGAATTATTCCACTGCATTCGGAGCTAACGCAACTGCAACTGCGGGCGGAGCAATGGCTTTCGGCGTAGCATCTCTGGCTTCCGGCGCTGCATCAATTGCCTTTGGTATAAGCTCTCAGGCAACTGGTATTTCCAGTGTGGCTCTGGGCTCTATGGCTTCTTCAAATGGTACCGGCAGCGTAGCAGTTGGTTTAAGCAGTGCTGCAAATAAAGATGCAGCGGTTGCTTTGGGTGCCGGTGCAACTGCATCCGGTAACAGCAGTGTGGCAGTCGGTAATGCAGCACAGGCAGTTGGCGATCAGAGTATCAGTATTGGCGCGGGTAATCAGGTCAGCGGGCGTAAATCCGGGGCAATCGGCGGTGTACAAAGCAATGCCATTTTCAAGGATGGTGAAATAATTGCAGCCCAGAGCAACCCAACCAATATTACCGGTAACAACACTTATTCTCTTGGTAACGAAAACGGCACAATTGCTGTTGATGATTCTGGTGTTTTCGGTAATAAAAATACCATTAGCGGTACAACTGAAGGCGTAAATAATATCCGTATTGTTGGTAATAACAATACTGTTAGTTCAGCCAAAGATTTGGTTTTTGGTAATGATAATACTGTTAGTTCAGCCAAAGATTTGGTTTTTGGTAATGATAATACCGTCACGGCCACTCGTGGCCTGATTCTGGGCAATGATAACACGGTTAATGCCGATCGTGGCTTAATTATTGGTAATAACACAAGTACAGGTGCCAATGCTACTGATGCAATTGCTATTGGTAATTCTGTCAGCGTTAGCAACGCCAGTGGTATTGCAATAGGTACCAATGCTACGACTATTGTAGACACAGGTGTCGCTCTGGGCAGCGGATCAGTTGCCGATATTGAGAAAGGAAAAACCGGCTTTGACCCTACTGGTACAAATTCTGCTGCGAATAATCCGACCTGGACCAGCACCGCAGGTGCTGTTGCTATTGGTAATGCAGGCAGCGGAATAACCCGTCAGTTAACCGGTCTGGCAGCAGGTACAAACGATACCGATGCGGTGAATGTGGCACAGATGAAAAATCTGGCCAGTGTTACAACCACTGGTTTAAGCTCGTTGTCTACTGCTGTAAGCAAAGTCGGTGATATGAGCAATGTTAATAGTAATATCAGCACACTGAACAGCAATGTTTCTGCTTTGCAGTCTGATGCACTGCAATGGAAAAACAATGCCGATGGGTCTGGTGCCTATGATGCCAGCCATGGTACTAATCAGGCGCAGAAGATTACTAATGTGGCTGCCGGTCTGGTGGAAGACGGTTCTACTGATGCAGTTAATGCCAGCCAGCTTTATCAGGTATCCACCTCTTCTGCTTCCGGTATCACTTCTTTATCTACCGCTGCTCTTAGCACCACCGGCAAACTGAATACGGTAAGCAACAATGTTTCTGCTTTACAGTCTGATGCGCTGCAATGGAAAAATAATGTTAATGGTATCGGCGGCTTTTATGATGCCAGTCATGGTACTAATCAGGCGCAGAAGATTACTAATGTGGCTGCCGGTCTGGTGGAAGACGGTTCTACTGATGCAGTTAATGCCAGCCAGCTTTATCAGGTATCCACCTCTTCTGCTTCCGGTATCACTTCTTTATCTACCGCTGTAAGCCGTGTCAGTGATATGGCCAATGTGAATGGTAATATCAGTACACTGAGCAGCTCTGTTGCTGATTTAAAATCTGATGCGCTGCAATGGAAAAAGAATACCGATGGTTCCGGTGCCTATGATGCAAGCCATGGTACCAATCAGGCGCAGAAGATTACCAATGTGGCAGACGGTCAGCTGATAAATGGTTCTACTGATGCGGTTAATGCCGGTCAGCTTTATCAGGTATCTACTTCTTCTGCTTCCGGTATCACTTCTTTATCTACCGCTGCTCTTAGCACTACCGGTAAACTGAATACGGTAAGCAGCAATGTTTCTGCTTTGCAGTCTGATGCACTGCAATGGAAAAACAATGCCGATGGTTCCGGTGCCTATGATGCCAGCCATGGTACCAATCAGGCGCAGAAGATTACTAATGTGGCTGCCGGTCAGCTGGCAGACGATTCTACTGATGCTGTCAATGCCAGCCAGCTTTATCAGGTATCTACTTCTTCTGCCAGTGGTATCACTTCTTTATCTACCGCTGCTTTAAACACCACCGGTAAACTGAATACGGTAAGCAGTAATGTTTCTGCTTTACAGTCTGATGCGCTGCAATGGAAAAAGAACACAGATGGCTCTGGTGCCTATGATGCCAGCCATGGTACTAATCAGGCGCAGAAGATTACTAATGTGGCTGCCGGTCAGCTGGCAGACGATTCTACTGATGCAGTCAATGCCAGCCAGCTTTATCAGGTATCCACCTCTTCTGCTTCCGGTATCACTTCTTTATCTACCGCTGCTCTTAGCACCACCGGCAAACTGAATACGGTAAGCAACAATGTTTCTGCTTTACAGTCTGATGCGCTGCAATGGAAAAATAATGTTAATGGTATCGGCGGCTTTTATGATGCCAGTCATGGCACTAATCAGGCACAGAAAATTACCAATGTAGCTGCCGGCCAGCTGGCAGACAATTCTACTGATGCGGTCAATGCCGGTCAGCTTTATCAGGTATCCACCTCTTCTGCTTCCGGTATCACTTCTTTATCTACCGCTGTAAGCCGTGTCAGTGATATGGCCAATGTGAATGGTAATATCAGTACACTGAGCAGCTCTGTTGCTGATTTAAAATCTGATGCGCTGCAATGGAAAAAGAATACCGATGGTTCCGGTGCCTATGATGCCAGCCATGGTACCAATCAGGCGCAGAAAATTACCAATGTGGCAGACGGTCAGCTGATAAATGGTTCTACTGATGCGGTTAATGCCGGTCAGCTTTATCAGGTATCCACCTCTTCTGCTTCCGGTATCACTTCTTTATCTACCGCTGCTCTTAGCACTACCGGCAAACTAAATACGGTAAGCAGCAATGTTTCTGCTTTGCAGTCTGATGCGCTGCAATGGAAAAACAATGCCGATGGCTCTGGTGCCTATGATGCCAGCCATGGTACTAATCTGGCGCAGAAGATTACTAATGTGGCTGCCGGTCAGCTGGCAGACAATTCTACTGATGCAGTTAATGCCAGCCAGCTTTATCAGGTATCCACCTCTTCTGCTTCCGGTATCACTTCTTTATCCACCGCTGCTCTTAGCACCACCGGCAAACTGAATACGGTAAGCAACAATGTTTCTGCTTTACAGTCTGATGCGCTGCAATGGAAAAATAATGTTAATGGTATCGGCGGCTTTTATGATGCCAGTCATGGCACTAATCAGGCACAGAAAATTACCAATGTAGCTGCCGGCCAGCTGGCAGACAATTCTACTGATGCGGTTAATGCCAGTCAGCTCTACCATTTATCCACCTCTTCTTCTACCAGCTTTAACTCATTGTCTACCGCTGTGAGCCGTGTCAGTGATATAGCCAATGTAAATGGTAATATCAGTACACTGAGCAGCTCTGTTGCTGATTTACAGTCTGATGCGCTGCAATGGAAAAAGAATACCAACGGCTCTGGTGCCTATGATGCCAGCCATGGTACCAATCAGGCGCAGAAAATTACCAATGTGGCTGCTGGTCTGATAAATGAAAATTCTACTGATGCGATTAATGCCGGTCAGCTTTATCAGGTATCTACTTCTTCTGCTAGTGGTATCACTTCTTTATCCACTGTTGCTCTAAGCACTACCGGTAAACTGAATACGGTAAGCAACGATGTCTCAGCTTTAAAATCTGATGCATTGCAGTGGAAAAGTAATGTAGACGGTAGCGGAGCTTATGATGCCAGTCACGGAACTAATCGTGCGCAGAAAATCACCAATATTGCTGCCGGTCATATAGATGAATACTCTACTGAGGCAGTCAATGCTGCTCAGTTTTATCAGCTATCTACTTCTTCATCTACCGGACTGAGTACATTATCATCCACTTTAAATCGTGCTGGTGATCTGACGAATGTTAACAGTAATATCAGTACATTAACTACTAAAGTGAATGATTTGGTTATTGATGCTCTGCAATGGCATGGAAATGCAGATGGTTCCGGTTTTTACGATGCCAGTCACGGAACCAACCGTGCGCAGAGAATCACCAATATTGCCGCCGGTCAGGTTAATGAACATTCTACTGATGCGGTCAATGCTGCCCAGCTCTACAGCTTATCCACAACGACTTCAACCAGTCTGAGTAATTTGAATGAGGCAGTAGCCACTACTGGTAATATTGCCAATATCTCTCATAATGTCAATGTTTTAAATGACCAGGTAAGTACTCTGCTCGGTGGCGCGCTGCAATGGAAAAGTAATGCTGATGGCTCAGGCTTTTATGATGCCAGTCACGCAACAAGTAGTCCGCAGAAAATCAGCAATGTAGCAGCCGGTGTACTGGATGAGCATTCTACTGATGCAGTCAATGCCGCTCAGCTCTACAGCTTGTCTACAATCACTTCGACCAGCCTGAGTAATCTGAATGAAGCGGTAGCTACTACTGGTAATATTTCTACTGTTGCCAGCAATGTTTATGTTCTGAATACTCAAGTTAGCTCTCTGCTCAGTAATGCGTTGCAATGGCATGGAAATGCTGATGGTTCTGGTTTTTACGATGCCAGCCATGGAACATCCAGTCCTCAGAAAATCAGTAATTTAGCGGCCGGTGTACTGGATGAGCATTCTACTGATGCGGTTAATGCCGCACAGCTCTACAGCTTGTCTACAACCACTTCAACCAGTCTGAGTAATCTGAACGCAGCGGTGGCCAATACAGGTAATGTTACCAATATCACTAACAATGTTACTCAGCTAATGGCTGATGCCCTGCAATGGAAAAAAAATACCGATGGCTCAGGTGTTTATGATGCTAGCCACGGTACCACTCAGGCGCAGAAGATTACTAATGTGGCTGCCGGTCAGCTGGAAGACGGCTCAACTGATGCGGTTAATGCCAGTCAGCTTTATCAGTTATCCACCTCTTCTGCTACCAACTTCAGCTCACTGTCTACTGTTGTAAGCCGTGCCGGTGATCTGACCAATATCAATGGTAGTATCAGTACAGCAAACAGCAATATCGCTGCTTTACAGTCTGATGCGCTGCAATGGAAAAAGAACACCGATGGTACTGGTGCCTATGATGCCAGCCATGGTACCACTCAGGCGCAGAAGATTACTAATGTGGCTGCCGGTCTGGTGGAAGACGGTTCTACTGATGCAGTTAATGCCAGCCAGCTTTATCAGGTATCCACCTCTTCTGCTTCCGGTATCATTTCTTTATCTACCGCTGCTCTAAACACCACCGGTAAACTGAATACGGTAAGCAGCAATGTTTCTGATTTACAGTCTGATGCGCTGCAATGGAAAAACAATACCAATGGCTCTGGTGCTTATGATGCCAGCCATGGTACTAATCAGGCGCAGAAGATTACTAATGTGGCTGCCGGTCAGCTGGAAGACGGCTCTACTGATGCAGTTAATGCCGGTCAGCTCTATCAGTTATCCACCTCTTCTGCTACCAGCTTCAGCTCACTGTCTACTGTTGTAAGCCGTGCCGGTGATCTGACCAATATCAATGGTAATATCAGTACAGCAAACAGCAATATCGCTGCTTTACAGTCTGATGCGCTGCAATGGAAAAAGAACACCGATGGCTCTGGTGCCTATGATGCCAGCCATGGTACTAATCTGGCTCAGAAGATTACCAATGTAGCTAACGGTGATCTGACGTATAACTCTACCGATGCTGTAAATGGCAGCCAGTTATCTACTACTAATTCTAATCTGAGTATCGTTTCCAGCTCAGTACACAAAGTGAACGATACAGTAAACAAACTGGAAAAAGACAGCTTGCAATGGGTAGAGGAAGAGAATGGCAACAGTTATTATGATGCCAGCCATGGTGTTACCAATGCCCGGTATCGAATTACCAATGTTGCAAACGGTTCACTGGCACCTGATTCATCAGATGTAGTGAATGGCAGCCAGCTATATACTACAAATTCTAGTATTAATGCTGTATCCACTTCGGTAAATTCAGTAACTGCTGCTGTAACCAGACTGCAGGACAATACTCTGCAATGGAATGGATCTGCCTACGATGCCGGCCATGGTTCTACTATGGCGCAGAAAATCACCCGCGTAGCCGAAGCTGATTTAGCCCCGGATTCCACCGATGCAGTCAATGGCAGTCAGCTAAATCAGACTAATTCGAGGGTAGGCAGCTTAAGCTCTACAGTGGCGAATCTGAATGATAGCCTGAATAAGACCAATACGCGGATTAACAGTATTGCTGAATCCACTTCCAGAATTTCCGATAATTTGTCTTCTGCTACAGATAGAATCAATACTCTGGATCAGAATGCCCTGCAAATAAATGGTGAAAATTATGATGCAAACTACAAAAAAATCACCAATATTACAGGCGGAAAAATTGAACGGGGTTCAAATGAGGCAGTAACAGGCGGTCAGCTGTTTACCACCAATGATAAACTGAACACCGTTTCCTCTTCTGTAGGTAATCTGACTGGCAGACTGAATGGTGCTATTGACCGTCTGGATACAGTTTCCGGCGCAACAGCTACGCTGTCGACCAGCTTAGCAGAGGTTAACACCAGCATCAGTGACCTGCGACGCGATGCACTGGGTTGGAATGGTAATGCTTATGATGCCAGCCATAGTTCCGGCACTGCCCAGAAGATTACCAATGTAGCAAACGGTACAGTGAGCAATAGTTCTACCGATGCCGTTAATGGCAGCCAGCTGTATAATCTGTCCACCTCACTGAGCAGCAGTCTTTCCACTGTAACTGCCGGTAACAATACCGGAATCTCCACTACCAACAGTAATGTCTCTACTTTGTCTAGTAGTCTGAGCTCGGCAGTGAATAACATCAGTAATCTGCAACGCGATGCGCTGCAATGGAATGGTAATGCTTATGATGCCAGCCATGGTTCCGGCGCTGCCCAGAAGATTACTAACGTAGCCAACGGTACACTTAGCAGTGGCTCTACCGATGCCGTTAACGGTGACCAGCTGTATAATCTGTCCACCTCACTGATCAACAGTCTTTCCACTGTGACTGCCGGTAACAATACCAGTCTCTCTACTACCAACAGTAATATTTCTACTTTGTCTAGTAGTCTGAGTTCTGCTGTGAATAACATCAGTAATCTGCAACGCGACGCTCTGCAATGGAATGGTAATGCTTATGATGCCAGCCATGGCTCTGGCGCTGCCCAGAAGATTACTAACGTGGCCAACGGTACACTTAGCAGTGGCTCTACCGATGCTGTTAACGGTGACCAGCTGTATAATCTGTCCACCTCACTGATCAACAGTCTTTCCACTGTGACTGCCGGTAACAATACCAGTCTCTCTACTACCAACAGTAATATTTCTACTTTGTCTAGTAGTCTGAGTTCTGCTGTGAATAACATCAGTAATCTGCAACGCGACGCTCTGCAATGGAATGGTAATGCTTATGATGCCAGTCATGGTTCCGGCGCTGCCCAGAAGATTACTAACGTGGCCAACGGTACACTTAGCAGTGGCTCTACCGATGCTGTTAACGGTGACCAGCTGTATAATCTGTCCACCTCACTGAGCAGCAGTCTCTCCACTGTGACTGCCGGTAACAATACCGGACTTTCTACTACCAACAGTAATGTATCTACTTTGTCTAGTAGTCTGAGTTCTGCGGTGAATAACATCAGTAATCTGCAACGCGACGCACTGCAATGGAATGGTAATGCTTATGACGCCAGCCATGGTTCCGGCGCTGCCCAGAAGATTACTAACGTAGCCAACGGTACACTTAGCAGTGGCTCTACCGATGCCGTTAACGGTGACCAGCTGTATAATCTGTCAACCTCACTGAGCAGTAGTCTTTCCACTGCGACTGCCGGTAACAATACCGGGCTCTCTACTACCAACAGTAATATCTCTACTTTGTCTAGTAGTCTGAGCTCGGCAGTGAATAACATCAGTAATCTGCAACGCGACGCACTGCAATGGAATGGTAATGCTTATGATGCCAGCCATGGTTCCGGCGCTGCCCAGAAGATTACCAACGTGGCTGCCGGTCAGCTGGCAGACGGTTCTACTGATGCAGTCAATGCCGGACAGTTATACAGTATTTCGTCTTCCATCATTAGCAGTGTATCAAGCTCAGTTGATCAGGTAGTTACTGAGAGCAGGACAACGATAGAAACGATGAACAAAGATATCAAAGCTGCTCAGGATGATATTAAAACTGCTCAGGATGATATTAAGACCTCAAAACGTTTGATTGACGAATTGCAGAAGAACTCAGTGCATTTTGACGATGGTACAACAGCCTTCTCAAATCAGCTGACTCGTGAAGCAAGCAACGAAAGAACCATTAGTGGAGTTGCAGACGGACGAGTAGACGCAACGTCTAATCAGGCAGTAAATGGTCGTCAGCTCTATTCGCTGTCCACTTCCACCTCAACCAGTCTGTCCAGCCTGCAGGATCAGCTTCACCTTGCTTCCGGCACCATACCGGCAGGAATATCCACAACATTGAGCTCATTACAGCTTAATGCCCTGCAATGGAACGGTTCAGCTTACGATGCCAGCCATGGCTCCGGCACTGCCCAGAAAATTACCAATGTTGCTTCTGGTGATACAGGCCAGAATTCAACAGAGGCAGTGAATGGCAGCCAGCTGTGGCAAATGAAAAATGAATGGAAACAGGATTTACAAAGTCTTTCCAGCTCAGTGGATACCAAGCTGGCACAAAACAGTGGTGGCGGTAATGCTTCTGCGATCAATGAAGCAACTGAAAAAGCCAATCAGGCTATTTCGGATACCCAGAAACTGTCTGCTTCAACAGCTGATGCCCTGTCTGCAGTAGCAGCCAGCCTGGGCGGTAATGCCAGCTACAACCCGCTCACCAGAGCCGGCACAGGTGGTTTCACTGCACCAAGCTATACAACCAGCAATGCTGATGGTACTGCGGTAACAGCCAATAATGTAGGCGATGCCATTAACAATCTGTATAACGGCGGCAGCAAATATGCAAAAGTTAATTCCACTCAGGCTGTGGCTTCAGCAAGCGGAAGTGATGCTATTGCTGTAGGCGGTGCAGCAGCTGCCAGTGGTAAGGCTGCTGTAGCTATTGGTTCACAAGCAGCAGCCAGTGCAGAAAACGGCGTAGCTATTGGTAATCATGCCAGCGTTACTCAGAATGGCGGAATTGCGCTGGGTGCCAACTCTGTGGCCAATACGGCAGCAGGTATTAATGGCTACATTCCGGTTAGTGCTACGGCACAACAGGCAAGAGCCATTCAGGCAACCACCAGCACTCAGGCCGCTGTGTCTGTGGGTGACGCCGCCAATGGTGTTTACCGTCAGATTACAGGTGTCGCTGCCGGTACTGCCGACACTGATGCAGTCAATGTGGCGCAGCTGAAAGGTGTTAATGCCCGCATGGAAAATATCAACCGCTACGTCAATGATGTTAACGACCGCGTACATCGTGTAGAACGGCGTGCCTATTCCGGCACTGCTCTGGCCATGGCACTGTCTGGTGCTTATCTGCCGCAATTAAATGCCGGTGAACAGACAGTAGGTGTAGGCATGGGTTCATATCATGGTTATGCTGCAGTTGGTATTAACTACAAAGCCACAAACAATACCGGTAAGTTCTCATGGGGTGCAGGTGTCTCCACTACCGGACGTGAAACCGGCTTTAATGCAGGTATAGGCTATAAGTGGTAATCATCAGATAAATAGCTTCAAAATCGGGCATACACTGGTATGCCCGATTTTTTTGCTGAAAATAACAAATTAAAGCACTGAGAAATTACATTATCCTGATACTAAAGACTGAATGATGAAATACCAGTTTTTTTAGTTATATCAATTCGCTTCTAATACCAATAAAACAACACTTTAAAAATAAAACTGTTAACCATTAAACAAAAAATATTGCAAATACACTAAATCGAAGAATATGCAGCCGGTTCCTGTATATTACCCATTTATATTATTCAATAGTCATCACAGCCTGTTCAGCGAATATGGCTACAGCTCAAGATATTCTGTCCTGTAAACAATAAGTAATTACATAATCGTCTGCTTAATCTCGCATTTATCATAAAAATATGCAAAATATATAATAGCCGGCAATACATGCCAAAAAAATAAAAACTGGCTTTTCAGTCATAAAACAGACTTAATAATCCGGATAAACAAACCATTTTTACCCGGAATGAAAATGCATATCAGATAACTCATACATATATATGAGTCAATAATTGACAGTTCCCTGCTTTAGCGGCAAGATAAAGACGTTACGTTCAATAGCGTAACCAGCTTTGACAGGCTGAACAAAGAGGCAGACTTTTTGCTACTTACAAAAAAGTAGCGTTGGTCTGTAAAAACCCATTGCCACCGCTTTTTTTCATGGTGGACAGTGGCAGGGAGGCTTTACGCCTACCGGTATACTCTTTGTCGGTCTGTCAACCCTGCCATTTGTCTGCCGCCATCTGTGTTTAACAGCACACTTGCGGTCTCATGATTAAAGAGAAGGGCAATGATATGAACATCTACAAAGCAAATCTCCCCTTTCAGAAACCACAATCTAACCTGTTTGCCCAAAAACTACTGACAATCAGGTGTCGTCCTGATACACAGATATACTACATACTTCATACAATTACTCATTCAGCATAAAATACAAAGGGAGAATAAACAATGAAACTTCTTGCGCCTGACAAGAATGCGCTATCCACAGCATTGCACGACAACCTACAACTGCAATACCCCTTTGCACTTTATTATATACAACAAACTACATCACTCGGCAGCCAATGGCATAACGAACCAGAGGAAATTACCGAATATACAGCCTATATCCTGTCACCCTATATCATCAAAGCCGACTCAGACTGGCAGGATAGCGGGTTGCTGGTTTTCAAGCCCTGTAACAGCATCATCAGAGCCGAAACCCTGGTATTTTCATTCTGCAAACAGCGTAACTGGGAACCCCTGCTCTGGCAGGGAACAGAACCCATAGCACAACAAATATGGCAGGCAGTACACAGAACCTAATCATTTTCTGCTTATAGTAATTTCACCATAGGCAACTATTTTCGATAACTGTTTATTCATACCACCAAACCAGCCCGAACAGTTTTCTGCTTCAAACTAACACATACCAATTAAGGTACTATCCGGAATCTGTTCCGGCTGATCATCTCCATAACCAGCGCTATCGCAACCACAAGCATAATTTAACATTACTTAACTTATATATCAATAGTTTGCCTACGCCACAACAGCAAATAATTTAGAAATTTCTCTATCAGATTTCCGGCTGGTAACGACCAGATTTATATTAATAACGGCTGAAACCATTTTCAGCCGGTGTTTTCAGCTTTTTTAATCTATATATTTATTAATAAAGGATATATTCAATTATCAATATAAATTTGTTATTTATAAGACACTTTTACGGATAGGATAAAAAATTACTGTTATCTTCACCACAATAAATAACATTAAACACCAGTAAAAAACATAATTTAATTATTTTCTAACATTGGTAAAAGGAGTATATTGATAATCCTTATCAATTGATATGCAGTCATATCTGATTCAATTTGTCTCAATATGAATAAAATAGGGAAATTATAAAATGCTGTTACAAAAAATTGCTATCGCCAGTGCCGCTCTTGTATCAATGGCAGCCTTTGCTCAGGAATACCCCATGGGCAAACCTATTATTAAAAACGGAATGGAAATTTCCGGTGTATATCTGCCGCCTATTACTATGGACACTGATGGCATGGATCACAGTAATATGCATTTGCCGGCCAGCAAATCCGACGTGCACATGGAAGCCGATATTCATGCAACAGAAGGTAATCCTAACGGCTTTGCCGAAGGAGACTGGATTCCCAATCTGAATATAGAATACTCCATTACCAAACTGACTAAAGGCAAATTCGAACATTCAGGTAAATTCATGTCTATGGTTGCCAATGATGGTCCCCACTATGGTGACAACATCAAACTGAATGGTCTGGGCAAATATCGTGTTACCTACCGTATCTCCCCACCAACAGCCAACCAGATGGCTCGCCATATTGACAAAGAAACCGGCGTAGCTCCATGGTTCAAACCATTTGAAGTCAGCTGGGATTTTGATTATGCCGGTGTAGGCCGCAAAGGCAGCTATTAATCGCATTTAGCTGGCTGTGATCAGGGATTATTCTAGCTTCAACTGGCTGAATAATCCCTTATTACATTATTACTGCCACAACACCTTTCACTGTAAGAATATCTGTTATGAAAAAATTTCTTCTTATCTTATTGGGTTTATGCAGTCTTATGTTTTCATTTTCAGCCATTGCTGACGATAAAGTCACCCTGGAACTGAAAATGAAAGATGGTGATCTGATTCCCCTGACCCTCAATGCACCGGCCAACAAAATTATTCGCATTAAGGTTACCAATATTGGCAAAGGTCCCGTCGAGTTTGAAAGTACCCAGCTGGTCAAAGAAAAAGTACTCGCCCCGGGTGCTTCATCAGTGGTCGTCATCGCCCCGAAAAAACCCGGTACCTATATCTTTTTCGATGACTTTCATCTGAATAAGCCCAAAGGGCAGTTAATAGTAAAATAAAAGCAGGAAATACAATGGGACAAACAATTTTTGTCGTCTGGCGTGAATGTTTCGAAGCATTACTGGTTGTCGGCATTATTTATGCATGGATTAAACGTAATCCTGACAGTAGTCATGGTATGCGTTATTTGTTTGGCGGTGTCGGGCTTGGCGTACTGATTTCTGTCATACTGGCATTAATCATCAACGGCGTATTCAAAGCGCTTACCGATGATCATCAAACCATGTTTATGATGGGCATGTCTGCTGTTGCCTGCATACTGATTGTGCAGATGGTGTACTGGATGAACAAACACGCCCGAAATATGAAATCATCCCTGGAACAGGAAATGGCACAACAGGTAGCCCGCAATTCATGGTGGGGAGCTCTGTTTATTATAGCCATTGCCATTGCCCGTGAAGGCAGTGAAATTGTCGTATTTCTGTCCGGCCAGATTATGCAGCTGAACAGTCAGAATTACTCCAGCTTCTGTCTCGCCGTACTTATCGGCATAGCAGTATCTGCCCTGACATTTTATGCTTTTATTCTAACCAGCCGCTTCATCCAATGGAAAAAATTTTTTACCATAACCGGTATTGTCCTGTTATTTCTGGCCATTTCATTATTGCTGAGAGCTGTTGAAGACGGTACCAATATGCTGCTGGAGCATGACGTATCAATTCCTGATTTCCTCATTAGCCCGGCATGGGATACATCACATTTTATTGACGATAGCGGTCTGATTGGCAGTTTTGCTTCCTCACTGTTTGCCTACCGCTCCCAGCCAATGTGGATTAGCGTCATTACTTTTGGTGTATTCTGGTTATTAATGGCTATATTGTTTTTAAGGAAAAAATCCAGATAAGGCAGAACCTGCTGCATATCTGATTTACTTACTTTGGGCATGTGCCGGTTATTTCTTCAGCATATGATTTACCGGCACCATCCAATCATGATTTGATTGCTTTTATACAGCCTTATACTTCTCTAGCATTACTGATAATTAGCTCAGGCTGAAAATCATGCCCCAGACATTTAACGCCCTTATCAACCATATCTGTTACTTGTCGCAATATGGTGAATACGAACAAAAGATATGTCACGTTTGTCCCCCGCTGTCACAATAAAAAGTGATCGGCGCAATGCTTCATCAGTTGCTACAATTGCACTGAAAAACCCTGTAACTATAAATTTCATTGGAACAGGTCTTTAAATCAATTAATTTTAAAATAAAACGAGATTTAGAATGGAACAAACCTTTTTTATTGTCTGGCGTGAATGCTTTGTAACACTGATTGTTGTCGGCATTATTTACTCATGGATTAAGCATAATCCAGACAGCAAAAGCGGGATGCGCCATCTGTTTAGCGGCTTGATACTCGGTGTACTGTTCCTGGCAGCAATTATCAGTGGCGTGTTCAGATATATTCCCGATAAAAATCAAAAAATGCTTATGATGAGCATATTGATATTGATTTCTTTACTGACATTTTTAGTAGTGTTCTGGATGTTTGAGTATATCCTGAGCATGGGATCGGCACAGGAACAGAAAAAAGCTCAGCAGATGGCCCGTTCATGGACAACAGCTATGTTCATAGTAGCTCTTACTATTGCCTGTGCAGGCAATGAAGTTATCTTATTATTGTCCAGTCAGATCAGGCAGCTGAATAATTCTGATTATACTAATTTATACCTTACAGTAATTTCCGGCATTGCAGTATCTGCCCTGACATTTTATCCGTTTGTTGTAATCAGCCGCCGCATGCAGTTGAAAAAATACCTTATCATAACCAGCATTATACTGTTAGTTGTGATTTTCCCCCCATATGTCAAAGCGGGTGTATATCTGTCGACACAAAGTGAACCCCCTTCTGATATTGTGATGTGGCCGGCAGTGCAAATCTCACATTTTATTGACAATAGCTTTTTGTCCGACAGCTTTCCTGCCTTAATTTCTGCCTATAATTCCCCGCCCGTATGGTTTAGCATCATTTCATTTGTTAGTTTCCTGCTATTAATCGCCATAAAGCTCTTCTTAAGGAAAAGTTTAAATGACACAGAATAAATTTCGTGCACTATTTATTATTTGCTCTTTACTGGTGCCTGTCATTGCTGCTGCACATGGTTTACGGGCACCAATTATCAATGATTCTAATGCTGTAGTCGCAAAAGGGGATATTCCCACTCCGGAAAAATACCAGTCAGCAATTCGTAATTATCAGCAGGAAGTTGTACTGCAATTAAAAAGCACCCAGCAATATCTTAATGCAATTGAGAATGCCTGCAAAAACGGACAGCTGCAACAGGCGCAACAAAATTATATCCGTGCCCATCAGAGTTACGAACAAGTACGGGTTATCGTCAAACTGTTTGGTAATGCTGACCAGAATATTAACTCGCGCGCTGATTATTATCTGCAAGGTACCGATGATCCAAATTTTAGCGGTTTTCACCGTTTAGAATATGATTTATTTAAACTCAAAGACCTAAAGCAGGCTCAGGCAGAAAACAGCAATCTGCAATATGAAATTATTGATTTACAAAAACGTGTAGCAGCCGATGATCTGGATATTGCCAAAGTAGTTCAGTCAGCATCCGACTTTCTGGAAATGATTCTGCAAACCAAACTTGCCGGCAAAGAAAATCAATATAGCCACAGTGATCTGGCCGATATCCATGCCAATGTAACCGGTTCAGCACAAATCATGCAGCATCTGCAGAGCTTTATTCCAGCAGAGCAGCGTAAAGCACTGAATCATGGTTACCAGCAGATTTTTGCCATTCTGCAGCATTATCAACTGCCCCAGAACCAATTCCAAAGTTTCAGCCGGCTCAGTCAGACAGATCACGATATCCTGTACTCCTTACTAAGTACGCAGACAGCACGGCTGGCCCAGCTTAGGGCGCAACTAAGTATACGTGTTTATTATAAATATCCTCATTAAGGTTTAAGTTATGTCTAAAAACACCTTCAGACATCAGCCTGTCTCAGCTGCCTCGCCTGAAGACAATCCGGCCAGCACTACGCGACGCAATAGCATGAAAATGCTGCTGGCCGGAGGGCTGGGTATCGCCAGTCTTGGCGCCGTCAAAGCAGCCAATGCGGCCGGCAACTGTACTCATGATTACAATCAGGCCGTTGATTACTGGGGTAGCCATCAGGCCGGCGTAATCACCCCCGACACCAAAGAAGCTATCTTTGTTGTCTTCAACGTTACTGTAAAAAACAAAAAAGAGCTGCAACAGTTATTCCAGCGGATTTCACAACGTATTGCCTATCTCACCAGACCACAAACACTCACAGCAGGAAAAAATGACCAGCTTCCTCCGGCAGAATCCGGGCTGCTGGGTCAAAATCTGTCTCCCGACTCACTGACAATTACCCTGGCCGTGGGTGCCAGCCTGTTTGACCAGCGTTTTGGTCTGTCTCAGCTCAAACCCAAAAAACTGATTCCTATGCCCCGCTTTCCCAACGACCGGCTGGAAAAAGCATGGTGCGGCGGAGATTTATCAATCCAGTTCTGCGCCAACAGCCGCGAAAGTGTCATTTATGCCCTGCGCGATCTGATTAGTCATTGTAATCAGTATATGGTGCCGGTATGGAAAATGGACGGATTTCTGCCGGCCAGAGATATCGACAATCACACTACCGCTATTAATCTGTTTGGTTTTAAAGACGGTACCGGTAATGGCTCCATTAGCGATAGCAAACTGATGGATGAACTGGTATGGGTAACCAAGAACAACCAGGAACCGGCATGGTGTCTGGGCGGCAGTTATCAGGCAATCCGTCTGATTCGCTTCAATCTCGAATTCTGGGACAGAACCCCGCTGGAAGATCAGGAAAATGATTTTGGCCGTTACAAAACCAGCGGAGCACCCATTGGTATGCAACATGAAATGGATGACCCGAAAATGAACAGTGACCCTCATGGCGACCGTATTCTGTTTGATTCACACATGCGCCGTGCAGAACCACGTATTCCTGAACGGCATGTAGCCAAACTGCGCCGGCGCAGTTTCAGTTACTCTCTGGGTGTATTACCCAACGGTCAACTTGATATGGGTCTGATTTTTGTTGCCTATCAGAACGACCTGAAAAAAGGTTTTATTGATACCCAGAATCGCCTGAATGGCGAACCGATGGAACGTTATATCAAACCATTCGGCGGCGGATTTTTCTTTGTTTTACCGGGAATGGCCAAAGAAAATGACTATCTGGGCAGACTGCTGCTTGAAGGATAAACAGTACCAAGACAGATATTTTTAAGTTTATAAGGCTTAAAAAATAAAATACTGAAATAAAAAAGCACTACAGCATCAACTGTAGTGCTTTCATTTATCTGGCTTATCACTAAATAAATCAGCAATTCCTCAGCCACCTAATATTTTATCTACAATTTCACGGCTATCTTTGGACAGCCCGTCATGTTTTTGAATCCGCTGTAACTGCTCGGCCATCAAGGCTTTGCGGTGCGGTTCCAGCCGACCGTACAGATTAAATGCCTGTACCAGACGAGAAGCCACCTGCGGATTAAATCCGTCAATGTGCAATATATGCTCAGCAATAAAACGGTAACCACTGCCATCGGCTGCATGAAAGTGCTGAATATTCCGGCTAAAGCTACCCAGTAAAGAACGTACCTTATTCGGATTTTCTAAGCTGAAAGCGTGGTTCTGTAATGCTGCCTGCACCTGTTGCAGAGTATCCGTACGCTGGCTGCTGCCTATCAGAGTAAAATACTTATCCATCACCAAATCATCATGAGCATGGCGCTGAGCAAACTGGTCTAATAACTCATTACGCTTTGTATCAGCCAAATGATTAATGGCCAGAAGCATTCCGAATTCATGAGTCATATTGGTAGCACGCTGCGGATACTCGGCAGCAATGCTTTGCAATAATTCTGCTCTGGCCTGTACGCCCCATTGCAGTAAAGTATTGCGCAGGCTGCGAATACCGGCCAGATCAGGATGGTATTCCTGCGGGGCAGCATGTTTGCTGTTCTGCTCCTGCTCATCAGCCCACTGACGCCAGTGTGTCAGTGTATCCTCCATACTGCATGCCAGATCCTGCAACAGTGCCTGACGTGCACGAACATACAGCTCGGGATTAATGCTCTGAGCATCTTCCCACAATTCTGCTTCAGCCGGTACTTGCAACAACACTGCCTTATACGCCGGATCAATATCAGCATTCAGTGCCGCCGTAATGGCCTGAGCCAGCGCAGCATGATGTGGTACAGGCTGACCGGCTTCAAGCGCAGCCAGATTTGCCGTAATGGCACGCCGGTACAGAGTTTGTGCTGCCTCCCAGCGGGCAAAAGAATCACTATCATGCGCCAGTAACAGCATTAAATCAGCATCACTATAGGGATACTCCAGTCTCACCGGAGCACTGAATCCGCGCAATAATGACGGTATAACTTCTTGTGTTACATCATTAAAGACAAAAGTCTGTTCAGCCTGATTAAATACCAGTACTGTTTCCTCAACCACAGAATCACTGTTATCCAGCCGGAACGAAACTGGTGAGCCATCTTTACCGATTAAACCGGCTTTTACCGGAATCACCATTGGCTGTTTTTCATTCATATCCGGTGTGGGCGGAATAGATTGCTGCAAATGCAGACTAAATGTACGTTTTTCCGCATCATATTCACCACGTGCTTTAACCTGCGGTGTACCGGCCTGACTGTACCACAACGCAAACTGTTCCAGATTAACACCATTGGCATCAGCCATAGCCGCACGAAAATCGTCACAGGTAACAGCCTGTCCGTCATGCCGCTGGAAATAAAGCTGCATTCCTTTCTGAAAACCTGCTTCACCGAGAAGAGTATGGTACATACGTACCACTTCGGCACCTTTTTCATACACAGTCAACGTATAGAAATTATTCATTTCCTCGTATGAAGCCGGTCGTACCGGATGTGCCATCGGACCGGCATCTTCCGCAAACTGCATACTGCGCAATACTCTGACATTATGAATACGGCGAACAGCTCTGCTGGCCCGGTCGGCTGAAAATTCCTGATCACGAAAAACGGTCAGCCCCTCTTTCAGCGACAACTGAAACCAGTCCCGGCAAGTGACCCGGTTACCTGTCCAGTTGTGGAAATACTCATGCCCGATTACACCCTCTATCGCCTCAAAATCAGCATCTGTAGCTGTATCACTGCTGGCAAGCACATATTTGGTGTTGAAAATATTCAGGCCCTTATTTTCCATGGCGCCCATATTAAAATCACCAACAGCCACCACCATAAAAATATTTAAATCATATTCCAGATTAAAGCGCTCCTCATCCCACTGCATGGCATGCTTCAGCGACTCCAGAGCAAAACCTGCCTTAGCACGGTCTTCCGGACGAGTATAAAATTTCAGCGCCACTTCTTTACCGCTACAGGTAGTAAAACTGCCTTCGAGCACCGCCAGCTTGCCTGCTACCAGAGCAAACAGATAGCTTGGCTTGGCAAACGGGTCACGCCAGCATACCCAGTGACGGCCATTATCCAGTTCACCACTATCAATCAGATTACCGTTAGACAGCATAACCGGATACTGCTCTTTGTCACCAATAATGGTGGTGGTAAACTGGCTCATCACATCCGGACGGTCAAAGTAATAAGTAATTTTACGGAAGCCCTCCGGCTCATTCTGGGTATACAGATTATCACCGGATTCATATAAACCCATCAGCGTTTTATTTTGTGCCGGATACAGTCTGGTCGTGATTTCCAGTACAAACTGTCTGTCCGGTACAGTATGAATAATCAGCTTTTCATCTTCCACAGCATACTCATGCGGATATAAGGATTTGCCATTTAAAACAATCTGCAATAGTTCCGCACTGCCATCAAGCACACAAGGTTTTTGCGTCTGCTTTGGTACAACAGTCATACGATTGATTACCGTGGTATAAGCTTCCTCCAGAGTAAAAGTCAGATTAATATCTGCCACCGCAAAATCCGGTGCCTGATAATCTTTAAGATAATGAACCACTTTTTCTTCACTCATCATTAACACTCTTTATTCAAATCTGTTTCGGTTATTGTACGACTGCCATCAATACAATCAACCTCATCACTGCCCTGTCCGGCAACATAATTATCTTTAAATACGGTCATGTTCGCCGTTCTCAATTCCTACCAGTTATTAATAGCAGAATTGGCAATTATTATTCATATTTAACCTGATAACGACCACCGTTACCAGAACTACCATTATTTTTCAGCATAGATAACAGGAAAGAGGCTGCCGCTGATAATGCCATCCATATAGCAACAAAACAGATAACCGGAAAATAACTACCGCAATATACCCGCAGCAAACCACCAAACCAGGCAGTTAATAAACCGCTAATCTGATGAATCAGAAAAAATGCACCAAAAATAAAACCTTTATGCCGATAACCAAAAATAGAACCGGCCAGACGGGAAATAATAATGACGGTTCCCATATAAGTTATTCCGAAAAAAATCCCGAACAGCGGCACCATCATTGGTTCCGGCCACAGAGCCAGTGCCATGAGCGTTATACAACGCACGATATACAGCAAACACAGCAATAAAGGCAGGGATACTTTTTTAGCCACCAGATAACCAATCAGTATACTGCCTACAGCTTCTGCCAGCCCCAGCAGACTGAGTGAAGTACCAGTAAACAGATTGGCGGTTTCATTATGACTTAATATTTCCTGTATTGCCGGAACATAATGTACATCAATAAAAATCATTGAAGTACCGCAGCCGGAAAAAGCTAAGGCAGACAGCACAAACCGACAGTCCAGATACCAGTAACGGGGTAAAGGTGCGATAATATTCCGAGCGGATGTCTGACATTCAGGAGGCATACCTGCTGACTTCAACTTTGTTTTTACAGGAATTTTTATAGGTGTACCGATACCCTCTACCCTGCTTAACGATGCCGGAACAATAGCCAGACAAGCATATACGCCAGCTAGAATAGCACACAGCATTGACCAAGACATATAGCCGTCCAGATAAATCCATAGAGGAGACAATATCATCAGACCGGCAGCAATACCGTTAGTGGCCAGCACATACGCAAACTGGCGCCGCTCAGGTATCACATATCTGTCAATCAGAATACTGACCGGTACAAAAGTCAGGGCAGCAACCGCATATGCAGCCAGCAGCAGAAACCCCAGTACAAAAGTCATGAAACTGTTACTAGAGGAAAATAGTAAAAAGGCACAGGCAGCAGCCAGCATTCCCGATAACAGGACATGGCCGGCTCCGCAACGGTCACACAGATTACCGACTAATATCGAATAAACACCTTGGGCAAGACCAAAAAAACCACCAACCAGAGCCATCGTTTCAATACTCACAGCATAATGATTTACCAGACTGGTAAAATAAACCTGATAAACTCCTTTTATGGCTGTACTGATAAACATCACGATAAAACCATAGCCCACCACTAATCCGGTCCGGATGGCGCGCATGGATATGTTCTCCTTCCTCAATTATCTGTTATCCCGTCTTTTTGTAACGCTCTGCCAATAAAACACCTACCTTAATACAACAGTTTCTCATTCTCAACAACTATATTCATATATTGCCGGCTACATCAATAAATTGTGATAAAGTATTATAAATTCAGGCTGACCTGCATCTTGCAAAATATGCTTATGTCAGTATATGGATACAAACATCCTAATAAATCGGCCTGTATTTAGCAGCATACATATTTATCATAATTAACTTTATACCAAAGTATACATTTCTAAAAATAAAACCATGTTTTCTATTTTTGTTTTCCAGTCTGTAAAGGATACACCATGAGCCGACCACCTGAGTTAAAACGCACACTGAAAAACCGACATTTACAATTGATTGCTATTGGTGGCGCAATCGGCACCGGTCTGTTTATGGGTTCAGGCCGTACGATCAGCCTGGCCGGACCATCTGTGTTGTTTACCTATGTCATCATCGGCGCATTTCTGTTTTTTGTGATGCGTGCCATGGGTGAATTACTGCTGCACAATCTGCATTACAAATCTTTTGTCGATTTCACTACCGATATCCTGAATCCGACTGTAGGTTATTATGTCGGCTGGTCATACTGGTTTTGCTGGGTAGTGATTGGTATGGCAGATATCGTAGCGATTACCGGCTATACTCAGTTCTGGTGGCCGGAAGTGCCATTATGGCTGCCCGGCATTATCTGCATTGCCATCCTGCTGGCGCTGAATCTGTTATCGGTCAAACTCTTCGGCGAACTGGAATTCTGGTTTGCCCTGATTAAAATTCTGGCGATTCTCGCGCTTATCGGCTGTGGCGGCTATTTATTACTAACCGGCTTTACCAGTTCCAGCGGCATTCAGGCCAAAATCAGCAACTTATGGTCTTACGGCGGTTGGATGCCTCATGGCTGGTCAGGTTTTTTTGCCGCATTTCAGATTGCTATCTTTGCTTTTGTCGGCATTGAGCTGGTTGGTACTGCTTCAGCTGAAACAGATGATCCTAATACCACCCTACCAGCTGCCATTAACAAAATACCGGTGCGTGTCATTATTTTCTACGTACTGGCACTAACCATTATTATGACGGTTACCCCGTGGAATATGGTCGCCCCCGACCGCAGCCCGTTCGTCAATATGTTTACCCTGATTGGCATCAGTGCTGCGGCCACTATTATTAATTTTGTTGTACTCACCTCTGCACTGTCTTCCGCCAACAGCGGTATGTATTCTACCGGCCGTATGCTGTACGGCCTGTCGAAAAACGGCGTTGGCCCGAAAGCTTTTGCACGGCTATCCGCCAACGGAGTGCCGCAAAACGGTCTGTTATATTCTTGTGCTCTGCTGCTGATTGGTGTTGGTCTGCTTTATGCGGAAGGCGACGTGATGAAAGTATTCACGATTGTCACCACCGTATCCAGTATTTGCTTTATTTTTGTATGGGCAGTCATTCTGATTGCCTATCTGCGCTATCGCCGGCTGTATCCTGAAGCGCATGCGCGCTCAGTTTACAAAATGCCTCTGGGTATACCTATGTGTTATGCCTGCCTGATATTTTTCGTTTTTGTCCTGTACCTGTTCAGTCAGGATAAAGATACGCTTACCGGTCTGATAGCCACACCAGTGTGGTTTATTCTGCTGACCATGTTCCTGCCTTTGTATCGTCAGCAACTGAAAAAACGCATTACCTATACCGATACAGACCATCCGAATCATTAATACCCAAAAATCCGTCCTCTTTAATTACATATGCATCAATTAAACAGGACAGAATAATCAATAAAAGACCTAAAGCTTATATACGCTTTAGGTCTTTTATTGAATACTAATCTTAATCTGCTTGCTACTCTTCAATTCAAAATGTTATTGGGAGAATTCTCCTTATCCGGCAACTGTTAAGCAATAACCGCTAAGCCATTTCACACAAACTCAGTATTCAGTGACAAATGAAAACATAGTTAAGCATAGTGCCAGAACGGCTGTCCGACCTGAGGTGTAGAGGCTTGTGCATTGTCTCGCGGTACTACCGGCTCCGCTTCATAAGCCATTCTTCCTGCATTAATAGCCAGTGCAAACGCTTCTGCCATCATCACCGGCAAGCCACTACGTGAAACTGCGGTATTCAGCAATACCCCGTCAAAACCCCACTCCATTACTTTTGCCGCATGCGAAGGTAAGCCCAAGCCTGCATCGACAAGCAGAGGAGTATCCGGTAAGCGTTCACGCAGGACATGCAAAGCATATTCATGTACCGGTCCCAGACCGGTACCAATCGGTGCAGCCCATGGCATCAGTGCCTGACAACCGGCATCCAGCAAGCGACGGCAGGCAATCAAATCTTCAGTACAATATGGCAGTACTTTGAAACCCTCTTTAATCAGGATTTCGGCTGCACGCACCAGCTGAAATACATCCGGCTGCAAGGTATCATCATCACCAATCAGTTCAAGCTTGATCCAGTCTGTTTCAAATACCTCACGGGCCATCTGCGCAGTTGTTACCGCCTCTTCTACACTCAGACAACCGGCAGTATTAGGAAGAATCGGTACAGCCAGTTCCTGCAACAATCCCCATAAACCCTGCCCATGCTCTGCCGAAGTTGCGCTCTGACGGCGTAAAGCAACCGTAATCATAGCCGGCTGCGCTTTCCTTACTGCCGTACGCAGTACTTCGAGTGTGGGATAAGCAGCAGTGCCTAACAACAAACGACTATTAAACTCTTCATCATAAAGTTGTAAAGCCATATTCATTTCCCCCGTTAACATAAAAAATAAAAATCTTCTAACTACAAGCTATAAAGGCAAACTGCACAAAGTATTTATACTTTATAACAAAAACAATAACTTTTCACTTATTTTCACCTAAAACGACATTTGTTATTATTACCCAGTGCATATACATCTAATTATCATAATTAACATTTTTATTTTAAATATCAAAGCACCGCACACATAGCTTTTATCATGATAGGAAACAAAAACCCTGTGTAATAAATGTCATGGTAAATATCAGTCCTAATAAATGAAAACATTTGCAGCTATTTTTTCCTCCGACATAGTTACAACAATTGAGTTTATCCTAGCGATGAAATAAAAAATTTCAAAAATATCTAAAAAATAAATAAATTCTTATGACGACAAAGATGTTATTTAAAGTCTGACATTTAATTTACCAGGCGCGATAAGCCAGTTGGTACTCGAATGGTTATTGTCCGCTTGCCAGACGGTAAAATGGAAAAGTTTGAGGCTAAAACAATACCCGAATGTAACAGCTGGTAATCACAATCAGCCGATAGTTTCTTTCAATTAGACTTTGAACTAAAGCGGGCACTTATACAACCTTAGAAGCAACTGATGCTAGTATGTTACGCATTCCTAACAGTGTTCTTTTTGATTACGCCGGCTTAGACAAGGTCAATCCACAACTATTTAAATTAATCTCAAAAGATGGGATGGTTATTACATGAATAAATCGTTCGGTATTCGCCAGATTAAAGATCATTACGACAATACCTTAAGCTATACCCATAGAGCACTGTTTATCAAAGCACCAGACGAGTGGATTAACTCATTATTTGAATACGATCATCGCCTGTATGATTAAATATGCGTACATACTGAGCTTTTAGATGAGGGCTATTGTTTATATCGGGAGTGATGTCGCAGGAGAATGCATAAGCTTAATTTTAAAACAAAATAACAAAAAAAACATATATGACATATTATGGTAAAATTTACTCATTTTCTAACTTTAGGATTGATCTTTATAAGATACATACTATAGCTATGAAGAAAATTATCTCTTTTATCTCGTTTTTTTTATATATTTCCCTTACCTTTGCAGAGGTTTCCCTAAGACCTGGGATATACCGTCATATCCCAGAAGACTGGCAAAATGATGTAGATACAAGTCATCTAACTGGTAACATCACTGCCGGCGAAAAGACAGAAGTAGAGATACAGCATGCTATACCTGCATCATCCCAGATAAAATATGCTATTGTTTCACGTGCTAAGGTATCAGATAACCGAGATATTTCAGAAAATAAAATGATGTTTCTTGAACAGGAGAACCCAGCAGCTACTGAAAAAGACGCAAACGCTTTTTGTAAAAGGTATACATGGGCAAGTAGATGGAGTAAATCTAATCTTTATTGCTACGCTTACAAAGCAGATGAAAACATAATGTCACATGAACCCTTATTTAAGTGGGATCAGGAATCATTTGCTATCCGCTGGGTTAGTAAAAAACAGCATATAGATTCACAATACACACCCGCCAAGCACAAACCTGCTAAGAAAGATTTCCCATGTTTGTCGGATGGATGCGCCCCTGACATCACCATAAAAAATTACAGGCAAGTTTATTATAATGATGTGTTTAAACTAGAAACACCACAACCTTATCAGGACATTTTATACCTTAATGAAGATATGCCTCTGTATCAAGAACCAAATCAAAAATCCCCTATCATTAAACAACTTTACAAAGGAAATTCTGTCGCTTTTATATTAAAAACTCCTGACTGGTATCAAGTGGATGATATCTCTGCTGATGGTGTCATTACACGCGGTTGGATTAATCGTGATGATCTAATAAAAGTCCAGTGGTACCCTCAAAAAGCTAAGACACCACTATTTCGCTTTCTGGTCGCGGTAGATGAAACTACTAACTCTCCTGTCGCCATTGCCGTGATAGACCGTAAAACAAATAATCGCGTCCAAGTATTACGTAATATTTACCCGTGTAGACCAATTGAGAATTACGTCCATGTAGTACAAGATAGTGATATTTTCACGTGTGCAAAAATTAGTGATGAAATCGATCCAGATGCATTTAAGTCTGATGAGCTAATAAGGCTCGTAGATGCCAATTTCGATAAATACCCCGACTTATTGATATATGGCTCATCAGGTGGAGCAGGCCCTAATAATACAGATAATTATTTTTTATATCATCCTAAAACGCGGCACTTTGTATTTAATAAAGAACTCTCATCCATGACACAATTAGAGTTTGATTCTAAAAACCATACAGTGATTACCTCAATGCGCGGTAGCTGTTGTGATCATTATTCTGAAACGTATCGATTTATAAATAATCAACTTAAATTGATTAAAACTTGGGAGAGATATAGTACATCCGATAAAACCTCTGAAACAACAGGAACGCTAAAAAACGGAAAAATGCATTACAGAACAAGAATATACAAAGATAAATCGCATTAAAATTCAGCATATTGAGCGGTATTTATTGCTTGTATTGACGTGGTAAGACAGCCCTATTTCTGTTCAGTAAACGTATATTTAAGGATATATGAAAGATTATCCAGACTATATTAAAGAAACCTTTAATAACACGGCAGAACTATCTGATACCGAACAGTCAAAAGACAAACCGCAAACATCTGAACCGTGGTAAAAACCGATAAAAATACAATGGAGCATTAACAATGATTGGTATGTTACGTTGAGAGATTACTGTGTAGCTTTTGTTAAATAACGAAAATTATAATAAGCCAACAAAGAATGTCCTTTTAGCACTTGTTGCTGTATTGCAGGACGCAGTTTTAGTGATAATTCTGATGATGAAAATATTTTAATAATAAGAGACGAGCGGTTTCATAAATGATTAGAAAATGGCGATGATACTATTATTTTTATAAAAGTTTTATAGAATCCGATTATTGGATAGAACTACACAAAGTAAAGAAAGAGCTCTCACAGGCAGCAGAGCTTGAGTTTTATACTGACATTCTTAAATCTGTAGAATTTGATTATTTGGCTGAGTTAATTAATACCTGAATTTTAGGATTAAATATTATTCGTTAACAAGGATTACTTTTTTAAGATTCCCTGCTGCATTATTAGCACTTTTACTTCTTTGCGAAGCCAATTAATTCAGCCTTTTCATTGCTATCCAAGCTAGATACCTCTTGTTTGCTCAGTCTTTCACTTATAATCAACAAAGCTTTACCGAAGTGACAAAAACTAAAAACCTCATTGTTACAAACATCCGGAAAACAGCAGACACAGCCATTCATATCGATTCACCATAACAATACAATTCTGAAATTATTGACAAGAATTTTCCTAGTCTATACTATAATTAATAAATAGTAAGGTCACTAACTAATTTATAGAAATAACCGTATGCAACTTGAAAACCGTTATTTATCCTTTTGTAATGTTCTGGAAAAAGAAAAAATTGCAGATCTGGATAAAATTAAGACATGCTTTACTCTATTATCCGTTGCAAACACTATTGATATTGAATGCGCCAAACGTTTGCAGCAATTTCATTTATCTGAAAGCAGGCTGATTATTTTAGTATTGTTAAAAGAATACCCTGAGCTGTCATTACAAGAAATTGCTAAATTATTAGGCATAACCAAAGCATCAACAACAACACTAATCAGCTCATTAGTTAATGAAAAACTGATTTCAAAAAGAACAGCCAGTCAAGATAAAAGAATTTCCCTCGTCTCATTAACTGATACCGGCACTAAACTGGTTGAAGAAATTCTGCATCAGCACAGCCAGTGGATAGAAAAAATAACCCAAAATTTATCTGCTGAAGAATTAACGATATTTAAAAAAATTCTGCAACAAATTCATCAAAACGTTTCACAACAGGAAAGTCATAATGAAAATAATTGAAGAGCTAAAATCAATACAGCAAGATATGTTTACCCAGTTACCTGCAGAAGTATTGAATGTAATGGGAAATTCATTATCAGAAATGCTTACGCAGAATTTAGATTGCCATGCCATAAAAAGCGGAGATACCGCACCAGATTTTTCTCTGGTAGCGACAAATAATCAAAAAATCGAACTCTATAAATTGCTGGAGACAAAACCAGTCATTCTCAGTTTTTTCCGGGGCAGCTGGTGCCCGTTTTGTGTTAAAGAATTAGAACACTTTAACAAAAATCTGAAATTAATCCTCGATACTCAAGACGTTCACTTTATCGCTATTTCTCCGCAAAAACCTGATATCAGCGCTCAATTAATACAGGAACACAATATTAATCTGACTATTTTATCTGATACGGGTAATCAGATAGCCAAACAGTACGGTCTGGTATTTACCTTACCTGAGAATGTCAGAAATTTATACAAAAACTTAGGTGCAAATCTGCCGGATTTTAATGGCGATGACAGTTATCAGCTGCCCATACCGTCCACTTATATTATCGGCCAGAATAAAAAAGTCATCTTTTCCTATATCAATGTCAATTACATGGAAAGAGCTGACACTTCGGAACTAATCAAAGTACTGAAAAAAGACTAAGCCTGCCATCATCATGATTTCATCCATCACAAAGCGCCAAAGCCAGCAGGCTGAAGTGCTTAACATAATGCCCGTGCATGTCTGTATCATCAGGAATAGCGGCTAAATAATATTTTCCCGATTGTTACAGATATACACAGGCATCGTATCCGGTCTTAAGCATATAAGCCGGTACATCATGCATAAATCAGATGAGTTTTACTGAAACTCCGGATCCGGTTTTTCGGTCAGGCGGTTACGCAGATCGCGGCGGAAGATTTCAATTGTCCACATCCACAATAGCGTACCAACAAGTTCGGAAAACAATTCATCAAACGGCAGATTCCATGGTGCCGGAGATAAATTCAGCACCGGCAGCATAATACCGTGAAACAGAATAGTTACACCAATACCAAAAGCCAGACCCTGCCATAATTTAACTTTAGGAAAAATTTCAGCAGCCATACAGTAAATAATAGCCCATACAATTGAAAACAGAATATGTATAGTACTACCACCCCAGTTCACCACCTGATCTGAATAGGTGTAAACCATGCTGTGAATATCAATACCCATATCCTGAATCATCTGAATAGGCGGTGCTATACGATCCGGGGTTCGTGGCGGCATTATTCCTTCCGTACCTGATTTCACAAAAGCAGAAACCAGACCGCCCATAATACCGGCAAAAAAGGCTACACCATAATTGCGACTGGATGTTTGTGTGCGAGTAAACAGATTAGACATAATTATTTCCTCTTAATGTAATAATGATTACTGTTTTTTCTATTAATTAACCCAAAATAGGGGTCGAAAGTGTAAATTCACATTTATTGAAAAATCAAGTAAATTTACCCTCCGAATATCTCTCCAGTAGAGCATAAATAACTGTTTAAAAATCTGAATGGCTGTTTAATCAGCAATATACTGATTTTGTATACCGGAAAATCCAAATACCTCTCATCGAATTTTCACTGCTCAAACCACCAATTCATTTACAGATAAACAAAGTAAATTATTCTTCCCGGCAGATATAAACCGGCTGTTGTCAGATAAGCAAAAACCCTGTATCAAACAGGGTTTTCAAAATAAAACTTAACTACCAGCGGGTACTACCCGCCCACTACCGGTCTGACAATATCTACTTTATCCTGCGGCTGCAACTGATAAACAGAATATTGTTTTTTAGATACAAAACAAGTATTTACCGAAACAGCAAATGGTGATTCCGGCATCAGCTGCTCCAATAGATCAGCCACAGTATCACCATTAAAATCAATTACATCATCATTAACACTAATATCCATTAATCTGTTTCTCCATTGTCATTTTCCGGTAAAACATCAATATGATAACGTGCCGGCGCATCCGGAATGGATTGCTGCTGCATTAAGGCCTGTAATACCCGTACTGTCGCAATACTTACTGCCGGCGAAATCATAAAACCGTGCCGGAACAGACCATTTACAGCCACTACATGATTTTGCTTATCATAACGTATTTCCGGGCTTTCGTGATTAAGTGTCGGGCGCAGTTCGGCCATACTTTCCAGAATCCTTGCTTCACCGAATGCCGAATGAACAGTATGCAAAGCAGACATCAACTCCAGACCGCTGCGCACACTCAGATTACTGTCATCTTCACTTTCAATCTGTGTAGCACCAATAACAAACAACTTATTCTGTTTGGGTGCAATATAAATAGGATAGCGCGGATGCAATATCCGTACCGGACGATTAAGCTCAATATCAGGCGCATAAACCCGGAGCACTTCTCCCCGTACCCCGCGCAGACGGCTCTGACCGTGGCTATTCCAGTTACTTTTGCCGCCATAGCCGCGGCAATCCAGCGTCCAGTGAGCCAGACCGGCACATTCAGCCAGATCACTGCTCTGCTCCCAGTGACAGCTAACCTGCTTTTGCTCGAGCACATCGGCCAGAGCCAGTAATGTCTGGCGATTATCCAGCTGCCCCTCGGTCGGTAAAAACAATCCCTGCTTAAAACGTCCGGCTAGCTGTGGTTCATGCTCACTGATTGCCTGTTTATCCCATATCTGCCAGACACTGTTATCCTGATGGGCACGCTGCAAGTGATTAGTAAATTGTTTTGCTAACGCACGATCCTGCGGATGCCATACAATCAATGAACCATTTTGCTGCATAAATACCGGTGTTGGAAACGAATCCACCCACTGGCGCCAGACAGGCAGACTGGTATAACCCAGTTGTACCACAAGCGGCGTTGCTTCTACTGCTTCAGCTGTAGGTGCCAGCATAGCTGCCGCTGCAAAAGCAGCAGCGCCTTCACCATTACGTTTACCGGCATTAAATAATATTACTTTACAACCCTGCTCTGCCAATAACCAGGCAGTCAGACGTCCCAATAAACCGCCTCCCAGCACTGCAACATCATATTGTTTCATCGTGCACCCATTTTTGTTGACTAGAATCTGTATTCAATTTCAGTCTGCATCCGATACCATCAGCACCTCATCCAGACAAAATATTACACGGTTTTCATTTAACCGTTCCTTGAATAAAACTATCTCAGCAGGTATAACTTCATATTAATCGTCACAAGTATGCATCATCATGGCCAAGGTTTTTCCGTTACACCCGAAACATCCCGAACGAATCTGCTGGGGTTGTGATAAATATTGTCGTGCTGATGATTTGCAATGTGGTAATGGTTGCATCCGTATTCCGCATCCCTGCGAAGATTTCGGCGAGCAATGGTATCTGGACGGAGACTGGTCTGGCTTGCTTTCAGAAGCACAGCGCGCACAGATTGCCACCGCCGGTAAACCCTCTTTACCGGAAGAGAAACCACATAAACCGCATATCAAACTGGCGTTAAAAAAGTAAGCTGTCCCTAATGTAACAGCAAATACACTTACCTGTCAGAACCCATGTCGCAAAAAAACAATTTCTTTAATCCAGCTCATAATTTTGAAACACACAAACATGTGACGCACATCATGCTAAGTCAATTCAACATGAACCGGACTGATCATTAAACTAGATTTATGATTAAAAATCATATGAATATATTTTTAAACCAGATACAAGATTGAAAACAGACCTGAAATTTACCATCGTTATCCATATTACAGAAAATAGTGGCTGTGCAATACATAATAAAAAATGATTTCGAATGACGATATTACAGTATAAAAACTGTATTCTGGTAAAATTCCAAACCTGTATATAATTTATTTAAAATAGTAGATTCTTTCAGATAAACCAATACCTGAAACAATATTGCAAATAATGAACAGCAGCGGACAACAACCAAGTCGGCATGTGCGCGCAGAAATGGTTCTCATTTCAAAATAACAGCAAATAAAAATAAAACGCCTGCAAATATCTGCAGGCGAGTATTTAATACCGTAATATTTCCTCTATCTTCAAATTATGCCTCTGTATTCTTGGCTTTTTTCAGATCATCGTCTGTGTAATAAACTGTAATTTATGAATTCAATTTTGGCAATAGTTTGTAAATATATAGCACCAAAAGACAACAATCTATCTCTTTATAACTAAAATTATTGATAAAATTTCTCAAAAGAATAGATTTATTAAAATTTATTACCAGAATTTAAAAAACAGGCAGATGATATTACTATCATCTGCCTGCTATATAACAAAATTACAATGCCTGCGGGCTTGTAATATCCCGCTTAGTTCATCTGTACTGCCTGAATTGCCGTCAGTGCAATGGTATACACAATATCTTCAATCAGGGCACCACGTGACAAATCATTTACCGGTTTATTCAGACCCTGCAACATCGGACCAACACTCAGCACATGTGCACTGCGCTGTACTGCTTTGTAAGTAGTGTTACCCGTATTCAGATCAGGGAATACAAATACAGTTGCCTGACCGGCTACTTTGCTGTCCGGTGCTTTCTGTTTGCCCACACTTGGTACGCTGGCAGCATCATATTGTAAAGGACCGTCAATATGTAAATCAGGACGTTTTTGCTGTGCCAGTTTGGTGGCTGCGGTAACAGTTTCAACATCAGGGCCACTGCCGGATGAACCGGTAGAATATGAAATCATCGCTACTTTGGGTTCAATACCGAATGCTTTAGCAGAATCAGCAGACTGGATAGCAATATCAGCCAACTGTTCGGCTGTAGGATTCGGATTAACAGCACAGTCACCATATACCAGAACCTGATCCGGCATCAGCATAAAGAATACACTGGATACCAGACTGGCCCCCGGCGCAGTTTTAATCAGCTGCAAAGCCGGACGAATAGTATTGGCCGTTGTATGTACGGCACCGGATACCAGACCGTCTACATCACCGGTAGCCAGCATCATTGTGCCCAGAACTACCGTATCCTGTAACTGTTCAGCAGCCTGTTCCGGAGTCAGACCCTTGCTCTTTCTTAGTTCGACCATCGGAGCAATATAACGTTCACGGATACTGTCAGGATCAATAATTTCCAGAGATGCAGGCAAAGTAATGCCTTTAGCCTGAGCTACTGCTTCCACTTCTGCTTTTTTGGCCAGCAGTACACAACGGGCGATACCTTTATTCTCACAAATTGCAGCCGCAGCAATAGTACGCGGTTCATTGCCTTCAGGCAGAACAATGCGTTTATTCGCCGCACGGGCACGTGCCATCATCTGATAGCGAAACGCTGCCGGTGCCAGATGTGTTGCTACAGGTTTCGCCAGTTCGCTACCCAGCACGTCTGCATTTAACTGTGCCGCTACCGCTTTAGCAGCTTCCTGTGCCTGTGCAACCTGTACATCTGCCGGTACAGTAACCAGACCGATACATTTCAGCTGCTTACCATGTTTAGCGAGTTCAGCCTGAACATCCGCCGCAAAACCGGCAGACGGTACATTCTGTGCATCCGCAGTTAAAATAAATCCACTGATTTCAGTATGTCCGTGTGCATAATCATGTAAAGTCAGTTGTAATTGTGCAGCCACCGCCGCTGCTGTCTGACCAGCCACTGCTGCTACCAGAATTACCCGAGCATTCAGTGCAGCCGCAATTTTCACATTCTGTGCTGGCAGATATGTACGGCCTGCTTCAGGTATTGCACCTTCAATAACAACCACATCGTGTTTAATTTCGTCCATCTCGTGGAAAGCAGCAACAAATTCTTCTACTACATCATCTGCCTGTCCCTGATATACACGTTCATCCAGATTGCTTAGAGATTGCAGTACTGGTAATTTCTGATTCAAGACAGCCTGTACAAGTTTAGATGTATTATCCTTAGCTACATCTTCAGCAATTGGTTTAAAGTACAAAGGCACATGACCTGTTTGTACAAATACCTGCGCCACGCCCAAACCTACAGCAGTTATATTTGTCTGAGTTCCTGTCGGCACCAGCAAAAATTGTGACATAAACATCCCTTTCATTTAAATTACACTAGCAGCAAATACTGCACTTATTTTATCGCTAACGATTATAATTTACTTCGCTGCGCTATATTATAAGTTACATCAATTTTTGCATGAAAAAACATAAGCCGGTCGGATATTGCAACCACTAACCAAGTCATAAGTCATTATCTGCTCAATTATTTCCTGCCTGAATCAGGCAGCAGTATCAGCACAGCATTACTAATTTTTACTCAAAAATTATTATAAAAAACATTAGTTTGAACTAATAAAATCATCCAAATCTGTCAAATAACTGTATATGTTTATTTTTGCTATTGCTGAGTTTCGCCTTTGATATTTATTTTATATCGCTAATTTCGTATTTCTGTATTTTCTGTTTTTTATATACGCTTTTGACAGGCTTTATTCATGCATTATTCGGGCATTTAAATTTCAGAGAATGATGATGGCAAATTATGAATCATTTATTTCTGACTCTTGCCCAGAAAATAGCTATACCGGCTTTCGCTTTAAGTAAGCCATAGCATTGCAGAAACAAAAGCTAAGCAATTTTTGCTTAGTAAGCTTAAGCATGAATAATGGCCATTAGCAATTTCTCAGCTATTCTGAGTGTTATGGTGTTCACATTTTCTTTAGCTTTTAGCGGGTACTCATGATGAAAAAAATCTCTTTATATTCCATTGCTTTTGCTTGTTTTGCTTTATGTACTTTATATCTATACGGAAGGGGCGATATGGTCAGCTCAACAACCCGAGCAACTGCATCCAATACGTCAGCAAATAATACTACCAGAGCAGCTGCATCCAAAACATCAGCAGATAATACTGCCGGATTAACCACTGTAGCAACTTCTTTTAGTGCGCCCACCGGTATTGCTTTTGATAGCTCAAATGCCATGTATGTTACCAACTGGTCTGGCAATTCAATTACTAAAATAACTGCGGACGGTGAGCGTAAAACTATTTATTCCAATATTTCTTCTCCTGCCGGTATTGTAATTGATGCAGAGGATAATATTTACGTATCATCATACAGTGATGACTATATTCTCAAAATAACTGCTGACGGCAAAGCTGAAAAAATTTCTGATGGCTACCATACTCCGACAGGTATTGCTTTTTCCAATTCGGGAAATTTACTGATTACCAACCGCTCCACCGGAGAAATTGTGTCTCTTGATTTAAACAACCGTCGCAAGGAAATTATTGCACGCGGTCTATCCACTCCGGTTGGTGTAACACAGTTACCGGATAACAGTTTGGTTGTTTCCCAGTATAGTGGTCGCCTGACCTTAATCCGCCCGAATGGTCAGCAAACAGAACTGGGCAAAGACTTCAACCGGCCGGGAGTAGGTATTGTCACCGTTTCGCCAAATGTAGTTGCCGTGATTGATAATGGCGCTGATATGGTACGCACAGTTGATATTAAAACCGGGACTGTACGTAAATTAGTTACCTCTTTACCGGGAGCAGTAGCATTGGCCTTACATAATAATCGCTATTACATAGGTACATGGCAGGATGGCACTGTTTATGCTTTTAATCCTAAATAGGATTAAAACGAAGAATGAGTGTTGGCTACTTAAATGTTTATATAGCTTATATACGTAACAATTCTGTGAACAGGAAATTCCCAGATCAGATGTCTGATAATTAAAAGATACTTATGTAAAAAAACCTGAATGACCTTATAAGCCATTCAGGTTTTGTTTTAGAAACTGGTTTGAGCTGTTTATTGAAACTATTGCCTATCTAATAGATAACTAAATGGAAATTAGAAGACAAATACAATTTATATTCCGCCTAGTAATAGAATTTTTTAATTACTTAGAGGAAAAGGGTAACTTTATTCTTATAATGTAATGCTTGAGTTCATTTTTTTAAAAGTATCTGCAATTTTAGTGTTAATTCTACATAACAAAATTAAGCAAATAATAACAGGATAAATTAAGTATTTGATACTTTGATTTTTTCATTCTATAAAATCATATATTGTAATGGTAATTATAATTTTAATTGCTATTAATCTGATCAGGTTTTAATAATCATAGCTCAACAAAATCTAAATTATCTTTATCTATTCTATAATGAAATTTATTTACTGAATCAATATGGTCACTGTATTCATCTAATGATAATAGATAGATATCCCCATCAAGATCTATATAGTAATATTGACTACTTAAATATAAAGCGGCAATAGTATCATAAGAATAGCTAGCTAATAGAATTTGCTTTTTAACTTCTTGTTTATAAACTAGTGATAAATTTACTTCATATACAATTTTATTTAGTGAAAAATCAAAGTAATTGGCTGTTTCATATTTTTCACTATTTATAACAAGTTCAAAATCTCCATCCCGATAGATGGTCTTTTTTTATCAATTAAATCATATAGTTTAGTAAAATCAAATTTAGTGGTATTCAAAGGACAACGTTTTCTATCTAATTCACGTTTTTTATTAGTAAATTTCATACTGGTTTCATCATTTATTGCGCAATTATCAATTAGCTCAGACAAATTAACATCTTTTACAAATGGAGCACCAGTATATTTTTCATCAATAATAAAAGTTTGACCATAACAAAAACAAAATGATAAATTGACTAATAATAACCAACCTAAATAATGAGATATTTTCACCACCTCTCCTTAGTTATAAAATAAATTGAGTTAATCAAATAAATATTTTTGATTTTATCTTTGACGGATAACTGTTTCTTTGATTTTTTTAAAAGTACCAGAACTACCCATCTGATATTCAATTTTTGCTAAAACATGAATATCACCTGCTTTTAAGTTATCACCATTATCATCAATAAGCATTTGCTCCATTTTATTTACTGTTATTCGTCCATCGGCCTGTATTTTAAAATCACTCCACCATAATGCTTCACCTTCAGCATTTAGCCGTTCATCTAATGTTATAGCATCAATAAAATTTCCTTGTTTATCATAACTATTTAATTGAAAGAAAAATATTGCATCATCGCCATATGTTCCATAGACCATATAAATAATACCCTTATATAAAATATTTTTATAATTAAAATAAATCGCAGGATAATAAAAAGAATTTTTATAAGAAAGTCTAACTAATTTGGGTGTATAGGCGTATTCTTTAGCTGAGAACCTTATTGGTATTTTAGGATTTGGAGATATATATAAAACATAGTCGTCACCTTTCCAATAATAATATTCAGTTGTTTCATTTGATGAATAAGGTAAGTCTATTTTTTTATAATGCTTAAGTTCATTTTTTATAGTATCTGCAATTGCCTTATTAACATTTCCAAACACAATAAAACAGATAATAATCGGATAAATTAAGTATTTCATTCTTTGATTTCCTTAACTTTCTTCATGTTATAAAATTGAACGTGCAAATAATGATCATGGTTTTCTGTATGTTTGGGATATAGTTTAAAGGTACACTTTATTGCTTTTTTATAGCTCCAGCTCAACATATTTGTTCAGCCAAATTTATACAAAACATCAATCCACGGATTTTGTCTATTAACATCCAGTTCTTCAGGATGAATTTGATATCAAGACTTGTATTCCCCCTTATATAGTATCTTGTTTTTTAATATTTGAAATATCCATAGTAATTCCTGCTGTCTGACAATTAAAAATAGTTTTTAAACAACTATAGATTTGCCAGTGCTCTGCTCATTTCAGCAATGTCTCCACGCATATGAGACCAAAGATTAGTACGTGCCTCATCTAACTGCTCATCACGACTAAGCAATGTACCTTTTGTATATGCCGTATATTTTCTGGGAACATGTCCGTCAAACCAGTAATAGGTTTGTGATGAAGTACTTTTCCCACTGTAGCTGCGGTTTAATTCATACAATCCGCTTGTGTGCACCTCAGCATTCGTTACCGCTTCATTAATTGTCTTCACACTATATTGTTTGAAATAAAAATCTTCATAAACAGATTGCTCAATCATATTACCATTTTCATCAGCTACCTTTTTTGTACCCACTTTCAGATTTTCATATTTATCATCCGTCTCAATATTTTCCTTATACTGCTGAAAATGATTGCGGGTCATACTTACATCAATCACCAGATTAGCCGCGCTCGGGCTGGTTACAAAGCTGACATAGCTTTTTTGCAGCACTACACTTATCTGGTAAGTCAGAAATTCATTCCCGTAGATATATATCTGTACCTGTCCTTTACGTTCATATACACCAGCCTGTCTGGTAGAATCTTTATAGGTGTTACCATAAGGACTGTACACATCACTGGCTGCACGGAACAAAGCCGCTGCCTGCCGGTATTCACTCAGAAGTCTTGCTTTGCGCACAATACCCTGCGCTTCCTGATAGTGACTTTCCGCTTCAGCAGTACGCCATTTTTTTTCATAAATAGCAGCTAATTTGGCACTGTCCTTATAGTTGCCCAAAGGCTGATAAACATCATGAGCTTTGCGGAAATTATCCGCTGCCTGTTTATAATTTTTGTCTCTGACATTAGCCTGTGCTTCGGTGTAATATTCCTGAGCAGCAGTTTTATAATACATGTTCTGATTATCATCAGCGCGCTTTTTAATATCTTTGTAATTAAAATATTCATAGCCTTGCCGGTATAATTTAGCCTTGCGCAAATAATCAGCACTGTTTGCAGCCACAATTGCATTAGCCTGCTGATAAAACTGTATAGCCAGAGATTCTTTCAAACCATCCACTGTATACAGGCTTAAATATTTTTCAATATAAGTGCTGTAACTTTTATCTTCCAGCTCAGTTTTCATCGCCAGTAACAGCTGATAGCTTTTAATCCGTAAGTCATAATCAGAAACGGCAGCCTGCTGAATATTTTTCTGCGCCATTTCCACTAAACCGCTAACAGTAACCTGCAAATACAGAATATCCTTATCCTTCCATGGCTTATTCTGTTGTTCTAGCTTCTTAGCCTTAGTGTTGAAATTAGTAGCCAGAACTTTCACCCCGCCTACATAATCACCGGTTTTGAACTTGTCCTCCGGTTTAACCGGTAATGTACAGCTTGCCAGCAACAGACATAAAAAGACCAGTAAAATTTTTTTCATTTATCGATCCTCAGAGGCGCGAAAACAGGCGCATGATAAAATACAAAAGGCGCATATTAACACTAGTTAACAAAACAAACAAATGCCTTTACTTTTATCCTGATTTCATTCTGTGCATAACATCATCCCACCGTCGTAATTTCGGTATATCTACCTGAATGATTGATAATTAAGTTAAAATAGAACCTGCAAACAGCATTAAAACATTTAAACTGATAATATATTGCCGTAGCTGTATCAGCTAAAGACAACAGATAATGCTATTTAAGAAAAGAAACCCATATTACAATCCGGCTAAAAGTCACCATACACCTTACGGTTTCTGCAATCTGGAACCTACCGTCATCAAACCCCTGGAAGTCTATCGCTGGAACTGGGAAAGGCATATCCATCATCTGCCTAAACCACCGCAAAACGGATATGAGCATTTTGCACGCGACTGGTATCAGAAACCGGACTTTACACTGAGCGGCAACCGGTTGTGGTGGATCAGCCATGCCACACTGCTCATACGTTTACAGCAATGTACCATTATTACCGATCCGGTATTTTCACAGCGGGTATCACCAGTAACATTTGCCGGCCCCAAACGCCGTACTCAGCCTGCAGCCAGTATTTCCCAACTGCCTTCAGTGGATGTTATCGCACTGTCACACAACCATTACGATCATCTGGATAAGGCAAGTATCCGCCAGTTAGCCGAACGTTTTCCGTCCATCACTGCCGTTGTTCCCCTAGGTTTGAAAAATAAACTGGAACATATGGGCGTACGTAATGTCATTGAACTGGACTGGTGGGAACAGGTGACGATTAAAGATATCCGGTTTCATGCTGTACCGGCACATCACTGGAGCCAGCGCGGCATTTTCGACCGCAATCGTACTCTGTGGTGTGGCTGGATAATGCAGACAGCCGCGGGAAGTACTACCTATTTCAGCGGAGATACAGGTTTCAGCGAGATTATGTTCCGGCAGATTGCCGGGCGATTTGCCCCGATAGACATGGCTGCAATCCAGACAGGAGCTTATGCGCCCCGCTGGTTTATGCATAATCAGCACATAGATCCTTATCAGGCAGTAACAATTTTTCAAATACTACAATGCCGTCAGGCCGTTGGCATGCACTGGGGTGCATTTGAACTGGCAGATGAACCCATAGATGAACCACCACAGCTACTAGCTCAGGCCTGTGAACAACAGCAGCTGGACAACAGTCGTTTTGAAAGTATCAAAATGGGAGCTAGCCGTCCCATTCCTGATTAAATTAAACAATAATAAAAAATTTCATACCCGGCATATCGTTCCGAATGGAACTCACAGATTGCAAAATAAAAAATATTATCTTTAATTTTATTTAAATTTCAGTCTGCTACATCTGAAATACGGACTGACCAATTGATTGCCGTATTAATCAGTGCAAATTTATAAATATGCGTGCAGAAATAGTATAGTTTCTTAACTTGAGCAAATGAAATACTGATAAAAAATATCGCATTAAAAATTCTGTTTAAGCTAAACCACTTTTATTTATTTTTATTTTCACACCTGATTACGCAAATCATTCATCATGCGACTGAATTCTTCCCGGTAGGCAGGGGTAACATAAGGTCGTAACAGAGTCAGAGTCTGGTGGGTACCACGAAATTTAGAAGCTTCAGTCAGTTTGCGTTCATATAAGGCACTGTCATAATCACACCAGTATTTGGTTATCAGCCAGATATTCACTGCCATTTCCTTGCGGGCAACTTCGTCTGTTTGTATAAAACCAATATCAGTCAGTTGCTGCAAGAGATTTTGCAGTAGTGGTGATACACGAACCCGGGTGAAATTATTGTGTTCACCCAATAATTCGGCACTGCGTGAAAGCATTGCATTTAAATCACTGAATAAAAAACGGTATTGCCACATTACATCATAAACACCAAGCATATAGTTCTTAATCGCTTCTGTGTCCTGTGGCGGACTGACCTGCTGCAGATAACACAGCAATTTCTCACTGTAGCGCTTGAATAACTGCATAATAATTTCATCTTTATTACGAAAATGATAATAAAGATTGCCCGGACTGATGCCCAGAAAAGAAGCAATATGATTAGTACTGATGTTGCGTTCACCCTCTTCATTAAACAGTTTCAGACTGGCATCAATAATGCGGTTATACGTATTGGGGCGTGATTCTTTCACCATATTAATTTCTTTCTGATTATGCAGTTTATCACCAAGCAAAGCATACAGATTATTCTCTTAATCAGCCGCATGCGGCAAAACTTCCGGCAGCCAGACCGGTTCCGGTTCGAGCAATACCTGAAAATGCTGTGCTACACAGTTACGAACATATTTAGCCAGAGCAACTACATCGGCCGCGCTGGCCTGTTTTTTATTAACCAGTACCAAAGCCTGCTGTTCATGAACTGCCGCACCGCCAAGCTGATAACCTTTCAGGCCGCACTGGTCTATCATCCAGCCTGCTGCCAGCTTTACCTGCCCGTCAGGCTGTGGATAATGTGGCAAAGCCGGATATTGTTTTAATAGGCTTTCTGCCAGTTCAGCCGCCACAACAGGATTTTTAAAAAAACTGCCGGCACTGCCAAGCACTCGCGGATCAGGCAGCTTCTGCTGGCGGATACGACACACTGCCTGTGCAACGATACTGGCAGTTAGGGCTTGTCCCTGTGCCAGCTCTGTGGCCACCTGAGCTAAATCACCATAATGCAGTTGCGGTGTAAAACTGCGGGATAATACAAACCGTACCGCCACAATGACATAACGCCCTTGCCGTTCATGCTTAAATACACTGTCCCGGTAAGCAAAGCTGCATTCATTCCGACTAAGCCAGCACAGTTGCTGATTTTCAAGATCAAAACATTGTACAGCCTCAATACAGGATTGTACTTCAACACCATAAGCGCCGATATTCTGTACAGGTGCCGCCCCTACTGTACCCGGAATCAGACTCAGATTTTCCAGGCCACACCAGCCCTGTTCCAGCGTGTACTGAACAAATTCATGCCAGTTTTCACCGGCCGCAGCTTCTACGATAACCTGTTCACCATCATCAGCCACCAGCCTGATACCACGATTGGCCATACGCACCACCAGTGCCGGATAATCCGCACAAAACAGAATATTACTCCCACCACCCAGCCACAGCACACTTTGCCGTTCAAACTGAGGCAGTGCCAGAATATCCGGCAACTGTTCAGTATTCGTTAATGTGACCAGCCAGCGTGCCCGTACCGGCAGAGCAAAAGTATTTAGCGGCTGTAAATCTGCATGTTCAATCACACTTATCATGATTTGCCTTCTGCATCTGTCAGCATAAATTTTTCACTTTTCCGGTGCAGATACCACACCAGAGCCACAGCCGCACCTGTCAATGCCAGCACCAGAGCCAGCCAGAAACCATAAAGTGCCATACCGAAATACAAACCAAACAGACAGCCGAAACCCAGACCCAGACCCCAGAAACTGAATGCATGAATCACCATCGGAATCTTAGTCAGCTTATAGCCGCGCAAGGCATAGGAAGCAATTGTCTGTGTAGCATCAGACAACTGGAAAACTGCTGCAAAAATCAACAGCGTACCGCCCAATAAAATCACTTCCTGATCAGCTGTATATAAGCCTACCCAGAAATGCCGGAACAGCAGCAGCATGATCCCGGTAAAGCAGGCACCAAGCAGACCCATACATAACCCTACTCCGGAAACAAAGCGGGCACGCTGCCAGTTACGTGCTCCGACTGCCTGACCCACACATACAGCCAGCGCAATGCCCACACTTTGCGGCAACATATAAATTAAAGAAGTAATACTGATTACTACCTGTTGCGCTGCCACCTGAGTGACCCCGAAACGGGCAATCAGCAAACTAATAAAAGTAAACAGGCTCACTTCCAGAAAAAACGACATTCCGATCGGAATACCCAGACGCAACAAAGAAGCCTGTGTACGCCAGCGCGGCCACTCAAAGCGCGCGAACAAAGCAAAAGGTGCAAAATACCGCTGCCGTATAATATATATGCCTAATGCAATGGCATTCAGCCAGAAACAGATAGCTGAGGCCAGACCACAGCCGGCTCCTCCCATCTGCGGCATCCCGAATTTTCCGTAGACAAAAATATAATTAAGCGGAATATTCAGCAATAGTGCAATCAGACTCACCACCATAATAGGTTTGGGGCGGTTTAAAGAAGAGGCAAAAGCATAAAATGCCCGGTGAATCATCGCTGCCGGCATACCCAGTGCAATATAGAACACAAACTGACCAAATACTGCATCCACATATGCACCCATATTCAGCCAGTGCTGCATTGGTATAATCATTGCCCACAGCAACAGCATACCCAGAACACCGAGAAACAGTCCGAACCATATTCCCTGTCGTCCCTGCTCTCCGATTTCCGTTGTTTTACCGGCACCGTATAACTGTGCCAGTATTGGCTGTAATGCCGTCATCACTCCCAGAAAAGTAATATACAGCGTAATAAATACATTCGAACCCAGAGCCACGCCGGCCAGGTCGTTGGCACTGGCATGACCGGCCATTACAGTATCGACTACGCCTACACCTACCTGCGCTACCTGTGCAATAAGAATCGGCAACGCCAGCCGCAGCAATCTGCGACATTCAGCCAGCAACTCGCCCCGGCCGTGCTGATTCAGTTCAAACAACATGTTTCACCTACAAAATTAAACAATACAAACAACAAAATACCGTAGATCATCACATTTATCAGGCAGTTTACTGCTGCGATGCCAACAATAAAACAGGCTGCCTGAAATCATTCAGACAGCCTGCCAGCAAGAAAATCAATTAAGCGCGTTTACGGAATTCAAAAGTACGTGAATCAATTTCCACTTTATCGCCATTTTCAATATAAGCAGCTACCTGAATTTCGGCACCACCTACCAAACGTGCATTTTTCATTACTTTGCCAGAAGTGTCACCTTTTACTGCCGGTTCAGTATATTCCACTTCACGCACGATAATAGTAGGCAGTTCTACAGAAATAGCGCGGCCGTCATAGAACGTTACTTCGCATTTTTCTTCCATGCCGTCTACAATAAACTTGATGGCATCGCCGATGTTTTCTGCTTCCACTTCATACTGATTGAATTCATCATCCATGAAAACATACATCGGATCAGCAAAATAGCTGTAAGTGCACTGTTTGCGATCCAGCACTACCACATCAAATTTTTCATCGGCTTTATAAACCGTTTCTGTAGCAGCACCAGTCAGCAGGTTTTTCAATTTCATTTTTACCACGGCAGCATTACGACCGGATTTATTGTATTCGGACTTCTGCACCACCATCGGATCATTGCCCACCATAAATACATTACCCGGGCGCAATTCTTGTGCGGTTTTCATCTTTAATCTAACTTCCAAAAATGTTCAGCAAATAATAAGTATATTATTTTAGCGGAAGATGGCTGAATCTGGCTAGTTTTTCCAGCGCATTGTCCTGCCCATGCAGCATTTCTGACCACGCAGCGGCTGATTTTACCCAACTTTGCCAATGCGCGCACAAATACTGCCAAGCCTGTTCACGTTTTAACGAACTCATAGCCCCTGCTCCGTTCAGATCATCCGACAAAACAGTAAATGCCTGTCTGAGCTCTGCCGGCCAGCCTTGCATCACCTTAAACCAGAATGCATGCAGCTTTTGCAGATGGACATCATCATCCTGACGGTAAATATGCCAGAAAAACGGTAATCCTGCCCATAATGCCCGGACAAGGCTGTCTTCACCGCGCACAATAGCCGCATCTGCCAGCCACAGCAAACGGTCAAAGGCCGCCTGTGGCACAAACGGAATACGTACCAGCGTCACGTTCCCCAGCTCACAGATATCCCCTTCCTGCTGTAGCTCCTCCGGTGCAATTAATTTTGTCGCACGTAAACTTTCAATGACCTGTCCGCCGGCAAGCCACAACGTTACCGACGTATCCGCCTGCTGCCACATAGCCATCCATTGTGCCCACTGACCGGAAGTGTAAGCAAATACCAGCCATAACTGCCCTGTATGCTGTAACGGCAAACCATATTCCTGCCTGAATGCTTGCTGAAGCTTCGGCTGTTGTCTGAATTTTTCCCGCTCAGCCAGATAATCCGGTTCCCGTAACAAACCGCCACTGTCCGCATCAATACCCATAAACCAGAAATATTTTTCCAGACCATTAGGCTGCAACGATGACATAGCATGTAAACCTACCGCCCAGTCTTCGGCGGTCAGATACTCCCAGTTCAGCCACAATGGCCGGCACTGCCTCATTCTCTCCAGTACCTGAGGCGGGAGCTCGCAACCAAACGTTTCTATTACCAGTATCGGATCGGCAGCAGCAGACAGCTGTTGCTGCATTATGGCATCGCTCTGCCATGCTTCGATAGTAATCTGTGTCTGTTGTTCCGATGCCGGCACTAACTTATTAAGTGCATCAGTATCGTCAATCCACAAACGCACATGCATGTGCATATATTCAGCCAGCAGACAGCTTAGCCGCCAGCCTACGCCCGCATCACCATAATTATCAATTACCCGTACAAATACCCAAGCCTCTGCCATAGACTCATCCGACAGCATAGTTTCAGGTAAATTTAAAACATGCATTAAAATTTCCTTACACACAGCACAATTTACTCACACATTCTCACTATTTATCCTTTTGTCAACCATAAAACAAACTTGACAAACTGATTTTATCCACATGAATTAAGCAGCGCATACTGAACCCTATAAAAAGCAAAAATAGTCACACGTATGCAATTTATTTTTTTAACTAATTGTTTTTAAACTATTTTATTTTCGGGCTTATTTTTTAAGCAAGCACATGCAAGTCTTGATTTATAGGCAATTATGCCTGCTCATCTTTCATTTTCCACAGATTTATCCACAAATATTGTGGGCATATCTTTAACCCCTTTAACAACAAGGTTTTTTATGCCAGATCATCTGCGTCATGAAAAATAATCAGAAACTAATCACCATTATGGTAAAATAAACCATGCTCTCTAAAGTAGTAAAGCCATTATGTCTGATGCACTTTTTGCCAAAGAAACCATAGCAGTATCACTTGAAGATGAAATGCGCAGTTCCTATCTGGATTACGCCATGAGCGTGATTGTAGGACGTGCCCTTCCTGATGTACGCGATGGGCTAAAACCGGTTCATCGTCGTGTGCTATATGCAATGAACGAAGCGAATAACGACTGGAACCGGCCTTACAAAAAATCTGCGCGCATTGTCGGCGATGTTATTGGTAAATACCATCCGCACGGCGATATAGCAGTTTACGATACTATCGTACGTCTGGCGCAGGATTTTTCCATACGTTATCTGCTGGTCGACGGACAGGGTAATTTCGGTTCCGTTGATGGCGACAGTGCAGCTGCTATGCGGTATACCGAAATCCGCATGACAAGAATTGCGCATGAGCTAATGGCTGATATCGAACAGGAAACTGTTGACTTTGTCCCGAATTATGACGGCAAAGAACAAGAGCCAGCGGTATTGCCAACACGTATTCCGACATTACTGATTAATGGTTCTTCCGGTATTGCCGTCGGTATGGCTACCAACATTCCGCCGCACAATATTAACGAAGTGATAGGCGGTGCCAAAGCCCTGCTGGCTAATGAAAATCTCAGTATTGACGAGCTTATCGATCTGATTCCTGCCCCGGATTTTCCGACTGGCGGTATTATTTACGGACTTTCAGGCGTGCGTGAAGGTTATCGTACCGGTCGCGGTCGCGTCATTATTCGTGGTAAAACCCATATCGAACCTATCGGACATCATGATGAACGCGAAGCAATCATCATTGATGAAATTCCGTATCAGGTAAATAAAGCCAGACTAGTCGAAAAAATCGGCGAACTGGTACGCAATAAAATTCTCGAAGGTATTTCAGACCTGCGCGACGAGTCGGACAGATCCGGCATGCGTGTGGTTATCGAGCTCAAACGCAATGAAAATACCGAAGTTGTTCTTAATCAGCTGTATAAATTAACTCAGCTTCAGGACAGTTTCGGCATCAATATGGTGGCTCTGGTAGACGGTCAGCCGCGCCTGCTGAACCTGAAACAGATTCTGAATGAATTTCTGCGTCACCGTCGCGAAGTTGTTACCCGGCGTACCATGTTTAACCTGCGTAAAGCACGTGAACGCGGTCACCTGCTCGAAGGTCTGGCAGTAGCTCTGTCTAATGTCGATGAAATCATTGCCCTGATTAAATCATCTCCTACCCCTTCAGAAGCCAAAATCGCTTTAACCTCACGGGCATGGCGTCCTGATCTGGTTAAAAACATGCTCGTACGCAGCGATATTGATGCAAAATTAATCAAGCCACAGAATTTACCGGAAAATACCGGTCTGAGTGCTGACGGCTATTTCCTCTCCGACGCGCAGGCACAGGCCATTCTAGAAATGCGCCTGCAACGTCTTACCGGTTTGGAACAGGATAAAATTGTCGATGAATACAAAACTATTCTTGATAATATTATCGACTTACTTGATATTCTTGCCAAACCGGCTCGTATCAACCAGATTATTCATGATGAGCTGACTGCCATCCAGCAACAATTCGGGGATGAACGTCGCAGCGAAATCAACACTTTTGGTGGCGACATTGCCGATGAAGACCTGATACCGAAACGTGACATGGTGGTTACACTGACTCACGGCGGCTATATTAAAACCCAGCAGGCAGATGACTATCAGGCACAACGGCGAGGTGGTCGTGGTAAACAGGCAACTGCCACCAAAGATGAAGACTTTATTGAAACTCTGTTTATCGCCAATACACACGACTACCTGCTGTGTTTCACCAGTTTGGGTAAGTGCCACTGGATTAAAGTATACAAACTGCCTGAAGGCGGCCGCAACAGCCGTGGGCGGCCGGTTAACAACCTGATTCAGCTTGAAGAAGGTGAAAAAATTAACACCATTCTGCCAGTACGTGAATTCAGCGAAAATGAATACGTCTTTATGTGTACTGAACAGGGTATCGTTAAGAAAACCTCACTAATCGATTTTTCACGTCCACGCTCAGCCGGCATTATCGCCCTCGGACTGGATGAAGGTGACCATCTGATTGGTGCGGTTAAAACTGCCGGTAAACACGACATCATGCTGTTTTCCAATGGTGGTAAAGCAGTACGTTTCAGTGAAGACAATGTTCGTCCGATGGGGCGTAGTGCCCGCGGCGTACGCGGCATGAAACTGGCTGAAAATAATCAGGTAATCAGCCTGCTGGCCTATGATGCTGAAGAAGATAGCGACAAACTGGTACTGACCGCCACAGCCAACGGCTTTGGTAAACGCACTGCTGTTGATGACTACCGGCGTTCCGGCCGTGGTACTCAGGGCGTAATTGCCATCGATACCGGTGAACGTAATGGTGACCTGGTAGCCGCTACACTCGTAGCCGATAGCGACGACCTGATGCTGATTACCAGTGGCGGTGTACTGATTCGTACCAAAGTTGATCAGATCCGTTCCACTGGTCGTGCCGCTGCCGGTGTTAAACTGATTAATCTGGATGAAGGTGAAAAACTGGTCAGCCTGGAACGTATTGCTGAAGCAGAAGAAAACAGCGATAACGAAGTAGATATACTGGAAACACCAGAAGCTTAATTCCGACATTTAAAAGCATAAAGCCGACTTTCCCAGTCGGCTTTATTTTTACCGGTATAAACATAATAAGCTTTCAGACAGCATAAAATCCACTACTTGATAATAATAATGAAATCCACTATCATCTTTATCCACAAAAGAAACCAAACACACACAAAGGACAAAACATGTATGTTTGTCTGTGCAATGCCATTACAGATCGCCAGATAAAAGAAACTGTTGCTGCCGGCGCCTCAAGTCTCACTGATTTACAGGCTCAACTTGGTGTAGCCACTTGTTGTGGCTGCTGTGCTGATTTAGCCAGCTCATTCCTCTCCTGCCAACAGGATCGTCAGATTAATTGCACCAAAGCGGATAACACATAAAAATTTGATACTTATACGAATAATTAACCGCTATTTTCTTTACTACATTCTTTATTTATCAACCATTTCATATTTTTATTTTTTAACTAAATATAGATAACTTATTTATAATTATTTGCACTACCCGAATCAACAAAACCATATATTTTACATAAATCAACAAACAGGCATATAAGAACACATAAGCCTTTTGGTTTGTTTATTATGTTCAATATTTTGTTTTTTACTTAAAGGGAGCAATAAATGAAAAAGAATAATCTGATAAAACACTATTTTCTTACATCAAGCTTAGCGATATTAATTACATTAGCATTACCTGCTACTGCAAAAACCACTACCAGAGTTAATAAAGCTGAAGTTGATCGTTTATCGAATTATTTTATAGCTCAGGATAAATCAGTCAGCAGCAAAATTGATTTTGATGGTTACATGAAATTAGCCGAAGAAGTAAAACGATACAGAGCTAAAAGACTTCTTCCTTTAAACCAATTTTTGGCCAAATCCAAAAATTCAAAAACCATTATTTTGGACTCCAGATCTAAAGAAATGTATGACAGAAAACATTTGAAAGGGGCTATTCATCTGAATTTCTCCGACTATAATCAGATTAGCCTATACAGATTAATTCCAGATAAAAATACAACCATTCTCATTTATTGCAATAATAATTTTATAGATGACCAGGAAAACTTTGCCAGTAAAATGGCAGTAACACCAACAGACCTGAACGGACTGCCATCTTATCGTGATAAGATCAGTTTAGCCCTTAATATACCTACCTTTATTAATCTATACGGATATGGCTATCGTAATGTTTATGAATTAGCAGATCTCGTTTCTGTTAACGATAAAAGATTAGAATTTGAAGGTAGCGAAGTTAAATAAATCATTTATCCGCACAAATCATTAAACCCATCTATTCTGACTATTCACATGAATAGTCAGAATAGATGGCCGTACTTACTTTTTTTCTCTGTTGATTGAAACCATACTAAGTTATTAACTTGCTGGTAAATACCAATATCACCTTCAGGAGCAAAACAGGGATCTGCCCACAGCCCTGCCCTTATTTTGTGATTATCTGCCAATTCATCATGATACCGCCACTACACTTATATCTGAAAAACGCTGTTGTTGCCAAACCTGCTTGTCCGGCACCCGGCACGACAGAAGAATAATCAATAGCAACGAACTGTATTTACTATCATAACGGTTTCTTTAAAACCCATGCAGATGTATGAGCAGTAAAACCGATATGACCATAATAATCGACAGCCTGTGGCGCAGCAATTAAAACAATTCCGGCATTCTCTCCAGTATTTTTCTGAATTTCCCGAATCAACTGCTTACCAATACCCTGCTTTTGATAGTGCTCATCAACAGCCAAATCAGCCAGATAAGTAATATAAACAAAATCAGTTAAACAGCGCGCAATACCTACCAACTTCTGTCCGTCCCATGCTGTAATAATTAAATTTGCATTATTCAGCATAGACTGGAAACGGGATTTATCCGTAATCGGACGCCGCTCCCCCAGGCTGCAATTTCGGTAAAGATTCAGCGTTTCTTCGAGTTCGGGTTTGATATTAGAACGGTAAGCAATATTATTCATACATAATACCTCCAGTAAACGAACAAATTATTAACTTCACATACAGATACAGTGAAAAACTAATTTGTACAGATGAAACCAACTAATAACCCTGTTCATGGTTCAGCATACTTTAAAATGTGTTTAGAAACTTAATATAATCAGCAGCAATTTGATTGATTGCCTGCGGAGTAATGGTTACTAATGAAGCATCTGTATTAGCGCCAAACAAAGAAAATGCACCCTGATAATTTGCTTTAACATAATGTATAGTCATTTCATACGGACGCAGAACTGCTGTTAAATCGTAAGGTGCCTGATAATCCTGTTCCAAACTTCCCATAGAAACAGCCAAACCGATTTTTCGATCTTTAAGCTGAGTCCCGCGGGAACCATATGCCCATCCGTAGGTTAAAACATCATCAAACCACTGTTTCATTAGTGGCGTGCAGTTAAACCAGTAAACCGGAAATTGCCAGATCAGACTACCATATACCTCTACCAAAACCTGCTCTTTCTCCACATCAATCTTACCGTCCGGATAAGACTGATACAGCTCATGCACCGTAATTTTTCCGGAAAATTTTTTACTTCTTCAATCCAGCGTTTATTGACTAAAGAATGTTCAATATCAGAATGCGCTACAATAATCAGTATTTTTTCATTTTATTTCCCTTGGTTGTTTGATTACTAAATATAAATAAAAATTAGCTTATCCGAACACATCCGAATTTCAGTTTACAGTACAGCCTGCACTTTAGCCAGACAGAGCACAGTATTACAGACTATGGCCGTTGCTGATTAAATATTCAGCAAAACTCACCTGCTCAGATAAAAGACCCTGCTGCCGTCGCTGATACCATTCAATCTTGTCATTCAAAATCTGCAGATGTTTTTGCAGTTTTGCCTGCTGTTGCAAAAAATCATCACGGGTCTGTAACAACAACTCCAGCCGCTCAGCAATAGTTACATCACCCTGACTGCGCAGCAACACATACTGCTGAAGCTGTTCCATACTCATACCGGTATTTTTCAGATGCAAAATAAAACGCATCCAATCAACGTCCTTTTCGGTATAGAAACGACGCTGATTGACAGAGCGCTGCGGAGAAATCAGCCCAAGACTTTCATAATACCGGACAGTTGCCGGCGTTAATCCGAATATATCCGCAAAAGCACGGATACTGTATTGTTGTGACTCTGTCATTCTTATTCCCATCACTAAAATAAAGCTCAAACAACTTAAAATATCATTTCATATTAAAAACTAAGTAATAGCAAATCAGGCAAAACAAACAGACTGAGCAATAACTTGCTTGCCTAACCCTTTTAATGCGTAAAATAAAGAATCAATCTGTATAAAAATAGTAATAAAACTTTGATAATGAATAAAAAATATAATTTGAAATAGATATTCAGATAATAATACAGGAAAGCATATGCTTAATATATTGCTAAGGTATAATCAAACCACTACAGCAAAATCAGACAGTACTGGTAACCGTACTTAATTTTTACCAGAGATTAACACCATACATAAAACTCTAAAATATTAAAAATCTGAAAAATAATGGAATACCTGAATAATATTAATTGCCAACACTTTCCATTGGTATGGGATAACCATAAAACCAGTATTTATCAGTTTTTACTCCCTTATCAAAACGCGGATAAACTTCCCGAAACGGCCAAAATTCTGCCTGATCACTCCTTAGATAGTAGAAAAATAAAACAGGCAACAAGAATGAGGGATGGAATTACAAATTATCATAGTGCCTCTGCAGAACAAAGTTGTGTAGAAAAAATTTTAGCATTACTCACCAAAATAACTGCGCAACCTAATCAATCCGATATTGAAACACTTTACACCCTAGTCCAAACAGGACGAACCTTAAGTTATATTGAAGATTTAACTGAGGAAATACTTAAACTCATTATTGATTTTGATAAATTATACGAATTTATTTATTGGCTAGCACTTAATAGTCCGGATCGTGAAATCATTAAATTCAGTATTGCCATATTAGGATGTTTTACTACCGAACAAACAGAATTATTTTTGTTATTTGGTATGCATGAAGAATTTTCATTATATTCTGCTGGCGCATTACAAAATACACTATCATCTGAAACCGATATTGAAAATGCCTTGCTGACATTAGCAAAAAAAATTGATGGTTGGGGGCGTATCCATATCATTTATCGATTAGTAACATATCCCTTATCATCATCAACAAAAGACTGGTTACTAAGATCCGGCTATCGAAATAGTTTGATGAATGAATATCTTGCTTATACCTGTGCAATGTCAGGTGAATTAGATAAAGCTTTAGCGCATGAAACCATTGATAGTGAATTAATCAGCTCCACAAGTGAAATTATTGAAGCGCTGATAAACGGCGGACCCACTCAGGATATGCATAACTATGCTGCTGGTGCTAAAGTCTGTCTAAATTATTTAACTCATTTACTCAATCTACCAAATTTAACGGATCTGAAAATATTACGAACCGTTTGGTTATTACACGATTTTGTGGTTAATAAAGTAAACCATTATTATCCTAACTGGGATACGCAAATCAAAAATCAAATAATCAACAAAGCAAATGAGGTTATTAAGCAGGATAAATGGTTAGACTTGCTTAAAAATACGCTGACAACTAATGATACGCAACAATTTCAGCTGGCTGCAAACCTTTATACACAATATGGCTTTGATGCATGGGAAGCACATTTTGAACATCAAAAAAATTATCATAGCGATCAGTGGCCTTATTTACTACTAAGTGATTCATTACCGAGAATAAAGCAAGTTATTCAATTAGCTAATCAACAATATGATTTTGCTAAAATCGCAACAGGCCCAGAATTGATCCATGAATATGAAACAGAAATTGACACACATAATTTATTAGATTTGATTTTACAAGAACTCAATCATTTTCCCGGTGTTGGAGAAGATTTAATATTAATCGGCTTGAATAGTCCGGTAATACAAAACCGCAATACAGCATTAAATACTATAGAAGCTTGGGATCAGTCATTTTGGTCAGAAAGAATTAAAATCGCAATCCAAGAACTGGCAATTATTGAACCTGATGAAAAAACTAAACACAGAATCATCACGTTATTAACTTAACACAATGATTGATAGCCTTATTCTTAAAACAATCTTTATAAAATTAATTAACAGAGATGTTTATTACATAGGCAAAACCGTATTAAACAGAACTGACTGCATTAGAGCAGTAAAATAATATCAAAATTATTTTGTCTGCGAATCTGGCAGCCTCACTTAGTGATTTCCTTTACCAAGTAGTGATTATGATGTGGGTTTTATATATGTTCATCCGTTTGCTAAATACTTATTAATTGATAATCCGGCTTCTCTTTTGACTCTTCCATTTAATAATAAATTGGATTTACATAGTTTGGATTTGAAAAAACCTTACAACTGCTTCGAAAATCGAATACTACGCCTTTTGAGTAAAAGATTAAGCAAACCTATCAATATAATAAATCAGTCCGAATGGTCAAAATAGATAGTAGACAAAATCTCAAAGAATAAGAAATTCGCGGCACCAAATATATTTAAAAAGCATATTTTTCGTTACATCTATGATGAAGATAGATATTCTTGAAACAACTGCTATACTTCTAAAACTAAATCTACAATCTTATAACTTTAATCTTTGCATAATTAAAACTATATCTAAAGTTGATGGTTCTGGTTCAATACAAAATAACTCTTGAGTTAAAGTTAACTTTAAGTTTTATACTCAAATACTGATAACAACAGGAGTTAGCCATGTCTACAGTATTCAAACAGATCTTTCCGCAAGGCAAGATTAATATTAATTATGCACAATATTTTATCGGCCAAAGCTATTTATGTAACTTAGCCGCTATCGATGAACAAATAGATGTCGATGTTAGCAATGTTACTTTTGAGCCGGGCTGCCATAATCACTGGCATAAACATCTGCATGGCTATCAGATTCTGCTTGTTACAGCAGGACAAGGCTGGTATCAGGAAGCAGATAAACCAGCGCGACTGCTAAATCCAGGGGATTCGGTAATCATTCATGCCGGAGTCAAACACTGGCATGGTGCCACTAAAGACAGCTGGTTCAGCCATATAGCCATTACTAAAGGTCAAAGTGAATGGCTGGAACCGGTAGACAGCAGTGATTACAACAATCTTTAACTGATTTTTTTAATCTATAGGAGAAAACCATGAAAAAACAGACAGCAGGCCATGATTTATTAGGTGATTTTGCCCCCCAGTTTGCACATTTTAATGATGATGTACTATTTGGAGAGGTGTGGTCTCGCGAACAGCAATTACCAGCGCACCAGCGTAGTATGATTACTATTGCCGCACTGATCAGTGCCGGTAACTTTGAGCAGTTACGCGCGCATTTAAACATCGGACGACAAAACGGTATTACTGAAACTGAAATCGTTGAGATTATCACTCATCTGGCTTTTTATGTTGGCTGGCCCAAAGCATGGTCAGCATTTAATCTGGCTAAAGAAATATATCACGATACTAAAAAGTAATCTGTGCAATAATGATCATATCAAACAAATTAATTGTCAGATTATAGACTTATTTGCAAACTATTCTGATTTGTTTGAAGACAGTAAATGCCGGTTTATTAAATTTTCTGCCGGTAATGTTCAATTTTACAATCTGCAAAGGAATAAATATGAGTGTTCAGAATAAGGTTGTTATTATTACCGGTGCATCATCCGGTATTGGTGCGGCAACAGCCCGCTTACTGGCTCGGAACGGAGCTAAAGTTGTTCTGGCAGCACGCCGTGAACAGCAACTGCAATTATTGCAACAGGAAATTACTCAATCTGGCGGTCAGGCAGTTTATCAGGTTACAGATGTGCGCCAACCGGAACAACTGCAGACACTGGTCGAACTGGCACAAAAACATTTTCAGGGCGTTGATGTGATATTCAATAACGCCGGAATCATGCCTAACTCACCAATCAGTGCCGTTCAAACTCAACAGTGGAATGACATGATTGATATTAATCTGAAAGGTGTGCTAAACGGTATAGCTGCAGTGATGCCGATTTTTACTAAACAAAAATCGGGACATATTATTACCACCTCTTCTATAGCCGGTATCAAAAGCTTTATGGGTTGTGGTGTTTATGGAGCCACCAAATTTGCTGTACGCAATCTGATGGAAGTGATCCGGCAGGAAAGTGCAACCGAACAAACCAATATTCGCACCACTACCCTATATCCGGCTGCAATCAATACCGAGCTTTTACAAAGCATTACCGATACTGCTGTTTTACAAAGTATGACTGAACTCTATAAACAGGTAGGCATCAGCCCTGACGCCATTGCGCGCGTAGTAAATTTTGCTATTGAACAACCTGAAGATACCAATATTAGTGAATTAACTATTTATCCGACTAAACAAGCATAGAAGTTAAATGTAATTTACCAACAAGAGTGTAATATTCATCTGTTTGAGCCGATATTACACTCTTATTACGTGAGCTGATACGGAGTGAATCACGATCATTTATATTTTTTCTTCATATATAGCATAGTTGCCTGTATGCAATAAAATATTCAGCATAATCAGATACCATTAAACAACTAAATGATGTATATCTAATGAATTCATTGTTGATAACATTCGATTGAATCTGTGCAGATATAAAAAGCCCGGACAAATTGTCCGGGCTTTTCAACATCTCAGTCAGGCAATCAGATAGTTATAGATTGATTGCCATCAAAGTTGTTTATTTTCGATGCGTGCGCAAGTAGTCCAGCGTTTTCAGTTGGGCAATTGCCGCAGCTAAAGCCACATGTGCTTTTACCAGAGAAACATCATCTTTGGCTTCATGTATACCTGATTCTGCTGCTTTTTTAGCCTCTTCGGCACGCTGCTGATCCATTTCTTCACTGCGAACGGCCACGTCCGCCAACAGCGTAAGCTTATCCGGCTGTACTTCCAGGACACCACCTGATACGGCTACAAGAATTTCTTCTTTCTGGCCAGGCACTGTCAAACGCAGGGCACCAGGACGCACCAGGCTCATAATGGGTTCATGGCGAGGATAAATACCAAGCTCACCTTCCAGAGTAGGCACGACTACAAAACTTGCTTCTCCGGAGTAGATGCTTTCTTCATTGCTCACCACTTCCACTTGCATGGTACTCATCAAGTGCTCCTTAGTTTAGGGTTTTCGCTTTTTCAGCAGCTTCTTCGATATTGCCTACCATGTAGAAAGCCTGTTCCGGCAAGTGATCATATTCACCGCTCAGAATAGCCTTAAAGCCGGCAATAGTATCACGCAGAGATACATATTTACCCGGCGCACCGGTAAATACTTCCGCTACGTGGAAAGGCTGTGACAAAAAGCGCTGAATTTTACGCGCACGGTTTACAGTCAGCTTGTCTTCATCAGACAATTCATCCATACCCAGAATTGCAATAATATCGTTTAATTCTTTGTATTTTTGCAGAGTAGTCTGTACACCGCGTGCAACATCATAATGTTCCTGACCGATTACAGCAGGATCAAGCTGACGGGAAGTGGAATCCAGCGGATCTACAGCAGGATAAATACCTAAAGAGGCAATATCACGGCTCAGCACGACTGTAGCATCCAAGTGGGCAAAAGTAGTAGCCGGAGACGGGTCAGTCAAGTCATCCGCAGGTACATATACGGCCTGAATAGACGTGATAGAACCAGTTTTAGTGGAAGCAATACGCTCCTGTAAGCGTCCCATCTCTTCAGCCAGTGTCGGCTGATAACCCACAGCAGACGGCATACGTCCTAATAATGCAGATACTTCAGTACCGGCCAGTGTGTAACGGTAAATGTTATCGATGAACAGCAATACATCGCGACCTTTACCATTTTCATCTTTTTCATCACGGAAATATTCCGCCATGGTCAGCCCGGTTAATGCCACACGCAGACGGTTACCCGGTGGCTCATTCATCTGACCATACACCATCGCTACTTTATCCAGTACGTTGGAATCTTTCATCTCGTGATAAAAGTCGTTACCTTCACGGGTACGTTCACCAACGCCGGCAAACACAGACAAACCACTGTGTGCTTTAGCAATATTATTAATCAGTTCCATCATGTTGACGGTTTTACCCACACCGGCACCACCGAACAGACCAACTTTACCGCCTTTAGCAAACGGGCACAGCAAATCAATCACCTTGATGCCGGTTTCCAGCAATTCAGTAGAGCTGGAAAGTTCATCAAATTTCGGTGCCTGCTGATGAATAGAACGGGTAGTATCGGTTTTGATTTCTCCTGCTTCATCTACCGGGTGACCCAAAACGTCCATAATCCGGCCCAGAGTCGCTGTACCTACTGGTACGGTAATCGGAGCACCGGTATTGATTACGGCCATACCGCGTTTCAGACCATCAGAAGTACCCATCGGAATGGTACGTACAATACCATCACCCAGTAACTGTTCAACTTCCAGAGTTAAATCAGTATCAACCAGTTTAAGAGCGTCATACACATTGGGGATAGAATCATGCGGAAATTCAACGTCCACTACCGCACCAATGATTTGTACGATTTTGCCTTGGCTCATTATCGCATCCTAAGTTTATTTGACCTGTGCTGCTTAAACAGCAGCAGCACCGGCCACAATTTCTGACAACTCTGTGGTAATCGCTGCCTGACGCGATTTGTTATATATCAGACGCAATTCTTTAATGGCATTGCTTGCATTATCAGTAGCAGCTTTCATCGCTACCATACGTGCAGCCTGTTCGGCAGCCATATTTTCAGATAAGGCCTGATAAACCACAGACTCTAAATAACGGCGGACTAAAAATTCCAGCACCTGCTGTGGTGATGGTTCGTATACATATTCCCAGCCGAACTCTTTGCTTTCAGATACTTCATCCAGAACATTCTGACCAATCGGCAACAGGGTTTCCAGACGTGCTTCCTGACGCATAGTATTGATAAAACCGGCATAAACCAGATAAATAGCATCCAATTTACCTTCGGCATAGCGCTGGAAAATTTCCGTTAACGGACCTAATAATGTAGCTACTTTAGGTGTATCACCCAAACCCACAGCACTGGCAATGACATTCAAACCTACACGGTTACAGGCTGCCAGCCCTTTACCGCCCAGACACACAATCTCTGCATCCAGACCATTCTGCTCACATTCCTGCACCTTATGAAAGAATGCTTTTAAAATATTTGCATTCAATCCGCCGCACAAGCCTTTATCTGTGGTAATAACAATAAAGCCAACACGCTTGCTGTCATTATTACTGCGCAATAAAGGTACGTTATGAGTAGAGTGTGTTTGTGCCAGATGGCTCATCACCAGACGAATTTTATCGGCATACGGACGCGCCTGACGCATCCGTTCCTGAGTCTTCCGCATTTTAGAGGTTGACACCATCTGCATCGCTTTAGTGATCTTTTGAGTATTCTGAACACTGCGAATTCTGGTGAGAATCTCTTTTCCTACTGCCATTTCAGACTCCTTTCAATAACACGCTTACGCAAAGCTGTAAGACGATTTGAAGGTCTTCATGGCGTTGTCCAATGCTTTGGCATTATCATCGCTCAAAGCGCCGGTTGTATCAATGTCCTGTAACACATTCGGACACTGGGTACGCACATAGCTTAAAAATTCTGCTTCAAAGGCCAATGCTTTTGATACCGGCACATCATCATAAGAGCCGTTATTAATCGCCCACAGTGTCAGCGCCATTTCACCTGTGCTTAGTGTACTGAACTGCTTCTGTTTCATCAGTTCCGTCACAACTTCACCATGACGCAGCTGTTTACGGGTAGCTTCATCCAGATCAGAAGCAAATTGCGAGAATGCAGCCAGTTCACGGTACTGTGCCAGTGCCAGACGAATACCGCCGCCCAGCTTTTTAATGACTTTAGTCTGTGCTGCACCACCTACACGGGATACTGAAATACCGGCATTGATAGCAGGACGAATACCAGAGTTAAACAGGTCTGTTTCCAGGAATATCTGACCGTCTGTAATCGAAATTACATTAGTAGGTACGAATGCAGATACGTCACCGGCCTGAGTTTCAATAATTGGCAAAGCAGTCAGAGAACCGGTTTTACCTTTAACGGCACCTTTGGTCAGTTCTTCTACCTCATGTGCATTAATGCGGGAAGCGCGTTCCAGCAGACGTGAATGCAGATAGAATACATCACCCGGATAAGCTTCACGGCCTGGCGGACGACGCAAAAGCAGGGAAATCTGACGATACGCCACAGCCTGTTTAGACAGGTCATCGTATACAATCAGCGCATCTTCGCCGTTATCACGGAAATATTCACCCATACTGCAACCGGCATATGGCGCAATATATTGCAGTGCAGCTGCTTCTGATGCAGTGGCAGCAATAATGATGGTGTGATCCATGGCACCATGTTCTTCCAGTTTACGTACTACACTGGCAATGGAAGAAGCTTTCTGACCGATAGCAACATAGATACAGATAACACCGGTATCTTTCTGGTTAACAATGGCATCAAGTGCCACGGCTGTTTTACCAGTCTGACGGTCACCAATAATCAGCTCACGCTGACCACGACCAATCGGTACCATTGAGTCAATGGCTTTCAAACCGGTTTGCATTGGCTGATCTACAGACTGACGCGCAATCACCCCGGGAGCAATTTTTTCTACCGGAGCGGTGTGTGTAGTATTAATCGGACCTTTGCCATCGATCGGGCGGCCAAGTGCATCAACTACGCGACCAATCAGTTCACGGCCAACCGGTACTTCCAGAATTCGGCCGGTACAGGTAACTTCGTCACCTTCCTTAATATGTTCTGATTCACCCAGAATCACGGCACCTACAGAATCGCGCTCCAGGTTCATGGCGAGACCAAATGTATTGCCGGGAAACTCGAGCATTTCACCTTGCATCACGTCTGATAAGCCGTGAACGCGCACAATCCCGTCAGTTACAGACATTACAGTACCGCGGGTACGTAATTCTGAATCAACGTTCAGGTTTGCGATTTTAGCTTTAATCAAATCGCTAATTTCAGCAGGATTAAGCTGCATGAAAACTCTCCTAATTCATCAATGCCGTATGCAGGCTGTTTAATCTGCCTTGCACCGACAAATCCAATACTTGGTCACCAACTTCTACTTTTACGCCACCAATCAATTCCGGGGCAACCACCTGACGCGCTTTCAACCGGCTTTTGAAATGGGCTTCCATATCTAAAACGACTTGTGTAAATTGTTGTTCGTCAATGGGATAAGCCGTATATACAGTGGCCTCTTTTATGTCGTTTAGGGACAAAGCATAGTCTTGGAATAACGTATAAATTTCTGGCAAAACTGTTAAGCGTTTGTTCTGCGCTAACAGAAAGATGAAATTTTTTAATTCATCAGCCGGCGTAAAATCCACTAATGACAGGATTTGTTTTGCCTTTTCTGTGTATTCGCATTCAGGCTCGTCAATCAGTAACTGCACTTTAGGTTGCAGAATAATTTCAGCCAGTGTTTTCAGTTCGTCCAACCAAGACTCAATTTGATTCTGTTCTTGTGCCAGACTGAATAATGCCTTTGCATATGGTCTGGCTATGGTTGCGAACTCAGCCATGGGATTACAGCTCCTGTTTCAGGTTCGCCAGTAAATCAGCGTGACGTGAAGGATTAACTTCGCTGCGCAGGATAGATTCGGCACCTTTAACAACCAAATCAGCTACCTGCTGACGCAGTGCTTCACGGGCTCTGTTGGCTTCCTGCTCAACATCAGCTTTTGCCTGAGCCATGATACGGGCAGCTTCTTCTGATGCCTGCGTTTTGGCATCTTCAACAATCTGCGCGGCACGCTTTTCCGCATTGGCCACCATTTCGGAGACCTGACTGCGACCCTCGGCTAAGATATCAGCAACGCGTTTTTCCGCCTGAGCAAAATCGTTTTTCCCGCGTTCGGCAGCGGCCAAACCTTCGGCAATTTTGTCGGCACGGGCATCAAGTACTTTGACAATGGGTGGCCATACGAATTTCATCGTAAATAGCACAAACATGACAAAAACGAGTACTTGTGCAATTAGGGTTGCATTGATATTCACGATTAAACCTTTAGAATTTGTGTTTATTAATTAAAACAGTTAACAACCAGCAAATCCAAGTTTATCAGCCGCCAATTTTGGCAAAGTATAAGAATGATACGCCCAGGGAGATAATGAACGCAGCATCAATCATACCCATGATAATGAAGAATTTACCCAGCAATGAGTTCATTAATTCAGGCTGACGGGCAGAAGATTCCATGTATTTTGCACCCAGCATACCAATACCGATAGAGGCACCCATTGCAGAAATACCAATCATCAGACCACAAGCGATAGCGATTAAACCACCCATTTACTTAACTCCTTAAATATAAAGAAAAGAGAATACTACAACAAATAAACTGACCCTTAATGGGAATCGTGAGCCTGACCCAGATAAACAAAAGTCAGTACCATAAAGAGATAGGCCTGCAGGGCGATTACCAGAATATGGAATATAGCCCATGCCAGACCTGCAATTATCTGCAGGATAAACAGCACAACATCACTGACACCGGCGGCACCGGACATACCCCATGCACCACCCATTAAGGCAATAACCATAAACAGAATTTCACCGGCATACATGTTACCGAACAGTCGCATACCATGTGAAAGGGTTTTGGAGAAAAACTCAATAATATTCATCAGAAAGTTTGGGATAAACAACCAAACTTTGTTACCGAACGGCGCACTGAATAATTCATGAATCCAGCCACCCAGCCCCTTGATTTTAATATTATAAACAATACATAAAAACAAGACTGAAATAGCCATGGCCATGGTGGTATTCAGATCGGCGGTAGGCACTACACGCAGATAAGCATGATGATCACCGGTAGCATGCTGCCATGCCCATGGCAGTAAATCCACCGGCAATAAATCCATGATATTCATGAAGAGAATCCACATGAATACAGTCAGCCCCAGAGGAGCAATAATCTTACGAGATTTCTCGTTATGAATCATATCTTTGCAGATACCACTAACGAATTCAATTAGCAGCTCAATTGCAGCCTGAAAACGGGTTGGCACATCTGCTTTCATACGTCTGGCTGCTATAAACAAGATAGCAGAAGCGATTACACCGGTCAGAATGGAAAAGAATAGTGTATCCAGATTGAGAAATGAGAAATCAACCATATTTGTCTGATAATCTGGTGATTTCTGGGTGTAATTAATTAAGTGATGGCTAATATATTCGCCCGGAGTCATCTCTGTGCCGCTCATAATAACAATCTTTTTCTAAATGTGAACAATCCAGCCTGACTGACCAGTATTAGTCCTGTCAGGAAAGCAAACCAGTTAACAGCGGAATAGCATACATACACCAGCAACATCATCAGGCATATCATCAGAATTTTGCTAATCTCGGCCATTAACAGTGTTGCAGGTAATAGCGCCGGTAATTTTTTTGCAGCAATAATAGTTAATATCGCCAGTAATGTAGGTATCAGGTAACTCAACCCACCCAATACTGCTGACCAGATAGCAGAATAATTCCACAACCACGCGGACACGCAAACTGCGGCAAACAACATGACTGTTTGCCAAAACATGATCCACTTCATTCTGTTACCCTGAAAAACACTTCGGTAAGCTGCGATAATATAATCAACTAATACAATATCGTCAAGTAATTTTGTGAAATTTTGTTAAATTAACTACACCTAATTAATTAATTTTTCTATATATTTCTACAAAATTGCTTAAACTGATAACCCAACTAAACAATTTTGCCACAGTTAATTTCTGTTTGCATGAATTATTCTAGTCCTAGTTTCTGTAATAAATGACTTAAAGTTTCCGGATTATCAAATTGCAGAATAATCCGGCCGCTGCGCTGATTTTTACTTTGTACCTGCACAGGCACAGAAAAACGCTGCTCAAGCGCCGCTTCTATTTGTTGAACTTCACTGCTTTTTTCTGCCGGATGACGTTTGGCAGTCTCCGGTTTGGCCTGAATTTGCTGACAGCGACGTTCAACTTCCCGTACTGACCAGCCATTTTGTACCGCTTTCTGTGCCAGGTCAATCTGTTGGATTACCGGCAGAGTTAATAAAGCTCTGGCATGTCCCATTTCCAGCTGACGGCCATACATCAGATCCTGAACCGGTTGAGGAAGATTAAGTAAACGGAGACTGTTAGAAATACTGCTGCGGCTGCGACCGACTGCTTTGGCTACTGTATCATGTGTAAGTCCGAATTCATCTACCAGACGTTTCAACCCCTGGGCTTCTTCGATAGGATTCAGGTTCTGCCGCTGGATATTTTCAATCAGCCCCATTGCCAGCGCAGCTTCATCGGTAATGCTTTTGATGACTACAGGTATTTCCTGCAACCCGGCAAGCTGAGCAGCACGCCAGCGACGCTCACCAGCGATAAGTTCGTACTGATGCAGCCCCATTTCACGTACGATTACTGGCTGAATAACGCCCTGAGCACGAATTGAATCAGCCAGTTCCTGTAACCCTTCATCATCAATCTGGGTTCGTGGCTGATAACGCCCGGGAATAATATCTGTAACTGCTACTGTTGTTAAACGATCCCCTCCGGTAATATCGCTACCGGAACCAAGCAGGGCATCCAGTCCTGCACCCAAACCTTTTGCTTTTACCATGTATCGCTCTTTAATTTCCGGATTAACACCACATTGTGGCAAAGGCTGTTATTACATAAATACATTTAATTTATGCTTATTAACTGCTTATTTGCTGGTACGCAGCAATACCTCATCAGCAAGTGCCAGATAGGCTCTGGTACCAGTGGCACGAGGATCATATTGCAAGGCCGGCATGCCATGGCTTGGTGCTTCAGCCAGACGTATATTACGCGGAATCGGTGTACTGAACAGCTTATCGGGAAAGTGGGTACCCAGCTGTTCGTCCACCTGTTTTGCCAGCAAACTGCGCGGGTCGTACAGGGTACGGACAATACCTAAAATATCCAGTTGCGGATTGATGGCCTGGCGGATTTTACGAACTGTGGCAATCAGATCAGAAATACCTTCTAGTGCATAATACTCACACAACATGGGTACAATAATGTGCTGTGCTGCAACCAGACCGTTAATGGTTAATAAAGTCAGTGTCGGCGGGCAGTCAATGATAATGTAATCGTACTGGTCTGCCACCTGTGCCAGTGCATTTTTCAGGCGCATTTCCCGCGCCAATTCCTGCACCAGCTCCACCTCAGCACCTGCCAGAGCACGATTAGCAGACAAAACATCAAAGCCGCCATGCTGAGCAGAGGTAATAGCCTGCTGAATAGTTTCATTACCAAGCAACACAGCATAAACTCCGCTGGTTACATTGGCTTTATTAATGCCACTACCAGTCGTGGCATTACCCTGAGGGTCGAGATCAACTATCAGAACTCTGGACTTTTTTTCCACCAGCGAAGCGGCCAGATTAACTACGGTTGTAGTTTTACCTACCCCGCCTTTCTGGTTGGCTACTGCAATAATATGCGCACTCATGCACTTTCTTTCTTGCGTACCAGAACCATATGCCGCTCTGCATCCAGATGCGGTACACTGAGTTTATCTACCCGGATCAGCTCTGCATTTTCAGGTAACCGTTCAATTTCTTCATAGGGATAAACTCCCTTCATAGCCGCCCAGTAACCGCCTTTTGCCATCAACTGTTTAGTGATGGTAACAAAATCATTCAATTCAGCAAAAGCCCTGCTGGTAATGACATCGAACTGCTCACCAACCATGGCTTCTACCCGTGCCGTTATAACCTGCACATTACTTAAGCCCAGCTCGATTACTGCCTGTTGTAGAAATGATGTTTTTTTGCTGTTAGCATCAAGCAGGGCGACTGCCAAATCAGGGCGTGCTATAGCTACGGGTATGCCCGGCATACCACCGCCGCTGCCTACGTCAATCAGGCCTCTGGCATGCTCTACATAAGGCAAAAGAGTGAGGCTGTCGAGAATATGATGACTGATAACATCCTGATCATTGCGCAGTGCAGTCAGATTGTAGGTACTATTCCATTTTTTCAACAGCTCTACAAAGGCCAGTAATTGTAATTGCTGCGGAACAGTCAGTTCGATATTCATCTGCTGCAAACCTTGTTGCAACATAGTTTTCATGTCATTCATATTTTTTTGCTCCCTCAAAACCCCGTTTCAGATGCACCATCAGTAATGCGACTGCCGCCGGTGTGATACCGGATATACGTGAAGCCTGTCCAACTGTTTCGGGACGAAATTGATTCAGTTTTTGTTGTACCTCTGCGGAAAGGCCTTTTACCAGTGTGTAATCAATGCTGGCCGGTAATTTTAGTTTTTCCAGATTCTGACGGTGGCTGATTTCTTCATTTTGCCGCTCAATATAACCCTGATATTTGGCCTGAATTTCTACCTGCTCAGCCGCATCGGCTTCAAGTACTTCTTGCTGTGCATTAGGTAAAGTCATTAAGTCAGCATAGCTGACATTAGGCCGGCGCAGCATATCCAGTAAACTGGATTCTTTACTCAGTGGCTGACCCAGCACCCGCTGCTGATCACTCAGTGGCAGATTCAATGGTGTATACCATGTGTGGCTCATGCGTTGCAGTTCGCGCTCAACTGCTTCCTGTTTGCGCTGAAATATTTGCCATTGCGCATCATTTACCAGACCAACAGCTCGCCCCAGACCAGTCAGACGCATATCAGCATTGTCTTCACGCAATTGCAGACGGTATTCGGCACGACTGGTAAACATGCGGTATGGCTCAGTAACGCCTTTAGTAATCAGATCATCCACCAGTACACCCAAATAAGCCTGATCACGTTGCAATACCAGTGGTTCTGCTTCACGCAGATATAATACAGCATTGGCTCCGGCTAGTAAGCCCTGAGCAGCTGCTTCTTCATAACCGGTAGTGCCGTTAATCTGTCCGGCAAAAAACAGTCCGGCTATATTTTTGGTTTCGAGACTGGCTTTGAGATTACGCGGATCAAAGTAATCATATTCAATGGCATAACCGGGGCGCAGAATATGTGCGTTCTGTAATCCGGGCATTGAATGCACCAGCTTTAACTGAATATCAAACGGCAGACTGGTAGAAATACCGTTCGGATAATATTCGTGTGTTTTCAGCCCTTCAGGTTCCAGAAAAATCTGATGGCTTTCTTTATCGGCAAAACGATTGATTTTATCTTCTATAGAAGGGCAGTAACGTGGACCGACTCCCTCAATCTTACCGGTAAACATCGGGCTGCGGTCGAAACCACTACGGATAATATCGTGGGTGTGACTATTAGTATGAGTAATCCAGCAGGAAATCTGCTGCGGATGTATCTCCCGGCTGCCACGTACTGAAAATACTGGTGCCGGATTGTCGCCCGGCTGTTCTTTAAGCTGGCTGAAATCAATACTGCGTCCATCAATTCTTGGCGGGGTACCGGTTTTCAGACGTCCCTGAGGCAAATTCAGCTCTTTCAGGCAGCCTGATAAACGCTGGGCTGCCGGATCACCGGCACGACCACCGGCATAGTTTTCCAGACCAATGTGAATTTTACCAGCCAGAAAGGTACCTGCCGTCAGCACCACTGCACGACTACGGAACATAACGCCCATTGCCGTCATTACTCCGACAGCACGGCCATGTTCCACAACAATATCTTCTACCTGCTGTTGAAATAATTGCAGGTTCGGCTGATTCTCCAGCATGGAACGGATAGCTGCTTTATACAGAATGCGGTCGGCCTGTGCCCGTGTTGCACGTACTGCCGGTCCTTTTGATGCATTCAGGCGACGAAATTGAATACCTCCGTAATCAGCAGCCAGCGCCATTGCTCCGCCCAGCGCATCCAGTTCGCGCACCAGATGACCTTTGCCGATGCCGCCGATAGACGGATTACACGACATTTGTCCCAGAGTTTCGATATTGTGGGTAAGTAATAATGTTTGCGCGCCCATACGCGCAGCGGCCAAAGCCGCCTCTGTACCGGCATGTCCGCCGCCCACCACAATTACATCGTATTCAATCGGATAATTCATTTGACAACAGTTGATTCCATAGCATTGTTTTTTCAAGAAACAATGCCTGAGCAAAATAGTGCTATTTTACGCGAGCTGTTGCCATTTGTCAGGCATGTAAAAATGCAAAGAGATTTTTCACCCCGGCAGTTATTGCAGTCTGTCTGTTTTAACGGCCATGCACACCCTGCCATGCGGCATCCAGTCTGGTACCGGCAGCCTGTAATGCAGCATCAGCCTGCTGTCGCTGAACATCAGCCTGATTAAAATCATTTTGCAGACGGGTAACATTATCCTGTGCATTTTTCAGCTGTAACTGCGCCGATTGCAACTGAGTTTGCAATTGCAATGCTTTACTCTGGCTGGCACTTTGTGCTGACAATGCCGCCTGATAAGCTTTCTGAGCACTGAGTAATTCAACATCGGCAGGAGATTCAGCCCATGCCGTAACCGCCAGACCTAAAATCAACCACAAGCTATATTTTACTTTCATGCCTGCTAACTTTCTTAATCAGAATTAATCTTAATTAGAATTAATGTGCACATACATGCTGATATTGCTGTTCGGAAGCTGAACCACTGGTAATACCCATCGGGCGCAAATCTGTTTCACCAAAATGATCCTGACGAATCAGTTCGCCATGCGCATCCAGCAACTCTACATCAAGCACCCGGAATATTTTACGACTACAGTCAATCTGCGTTGTACTCAGTGCGGTTTTATAAGCCGGTGTATTACTGTAATACTGCTGTTTAGGGTCGATAACGGTTTTGCGATCGCGGAAAGTAACCAGATTACCCTGGCGTTTAATACTGCCGCTATCAAGCGCATACTGGATATTACCACTGGCGGATACACCAAGCTCAACCCAGCTGCCGCTGGCTTTCGGAACATTGGTGGTAGTACATGCAGCCAGAATAGCACAAACAGCCAAACTGGTTATCAGGTGACGGAAATAAATGATTTTCATGCTAATTCCTTGCAACAGCCATCAGGTAACTGTCGGAAATAAAGGTAAATTGCAGTACAATACCCGTTTCAGATTAAATGTAACAGGTGTTTTGTGACCCATGCCGAGCAAATTTTACACGATGTTTTCGGCTATCCGGAATTTCGAGGACAACAGGCAGAAATTATCGACACAGTAGCCAGCGGTCATAATGCACTGGTACTGATGCCTACCGGCGCGGGCAAGTCTTTATGTTATCAAATTCCGGCATTAATGCGCGATGGTGTCGCTATTGTGATTTCACCACTGATCGCACTGATGCAGGATCAGGTTACAGCTCTGAATGTCAATGGTATTTCTGCCGCCTGTGTACACGGAGGCACGAGTAGTGAAGAGATACAGCGCATTGCTGATGAAATCGCGGCTGAGCATCTGAAGCTATTATATGTAGCACCGGAACGTCTGGTTATGCCGCGTTTTTTACAGTTTTTACACAATACCCGTATTAGCCTGTTTGCAATTGATGAGGCTCATTGTGTCAGCCAGTGGGGACATGATTTTCGTCCTGAATATCAGCAACTGAGCATTCTGGCAGACGAATTTGCCGATATTCCGCGTATTGCCCTTACTGCCACAGCAGATAATGCCACCAGAGCAGATATTCAGCACTATCTGGATTTAACAGACGCACGATTATTTGTTTCCAGCTTTAACCGCCCGAATATTGACTATCAGGTTATTGAAAAAAACAACGGCAAGAAACAGTTATTACAGTTCATCCGCAGCCAGATGTCTGGAGAGAATGGTATTGTTTACTGTCTGTCACGCAAGCGTGTGGAAGATATTGCTGCTTTTCTAAGCGAAAACGGTCTGACTGCCCTGCCCTATCATGCCGGACTAGACTGGGAAATACGCAGCCGGAATCAGCGCCGCTTCACACAGGAAGATGGCATTATTATCGTAGCAACAGTAGCTTTCGGTATGGGTATAGATAAACCGGATGTACGTTTTGTTGCCCATCTTGATATGCCTGCCAGCATTGAACATTTTTATCAGGAATCAGGGCGTGCCGGCCGTGACGGCCTGCCTGCCACCAGCTGGTTGTGTTATGGCCTGAATGACTGGGTACTATTGCGCGAACGGATTGAGCTTGCTGAGCGCGATGAAGCACAAAAACGCATTGATTTACAAAAACTCGATGCCATGCTGGCCTTTTGTGAGACTGCAGACTGCCGCCGCCGGCTCTTGCTGCGCTATTTCGGAGAGGAAGGTGATTCCTGCGGACATTGCGACAACTGCACTGATCCGCCCAGCAGATTTGACGGCACTGTACTGGCACAAAAATTACTTTCGTGCGTGTATCGGGTAAAACAGCGTTTTGCTACTGGACATGTGATTGATGTTTTGCGCGGTCGCGAAACAGACCTGGTAATACGCTGCGGACACCAGCATTTATCTACTTTCGGTATAGGCAGTGAATTAACAGTTAAAGAGTGGCGTACAGTGGTACGGCAATGCGTTGCGTCAGGGTATCTGAATGTTGATATAGCCAATCAGGCATTACAGCTTACTGAGCAAGCACGGGCAGTATTAAAAAACCAGCAACAGGTCTGGCTGCGACCATTGAAGCATGATAAAACCCGCAACAATCGCAATACTGATACCTGGCTGCGTACTGAACGCGAAGAACGTCTGTGGCAAACGCTGCGCAACTGGCGTAAAGAACGCGCCAGCAAAAACAATGTACCAGCCTATACCATTTTTGCCGACCGGACATTACAGGATTTAGTCCGGCATCCGCCGGCCACACTGGCTGATTTAAACCATATTTATGGATTAGGTGAAAGTAAAATCAGAAATTTCGGTGCAGATATTCTGGCTCTGTGTCGCAAATGGGCGCAATAATAGTCAGAACGTCTCCGCTATTCTGCTCATAAATCATTTATTTTCTCAGTTTTTATAACTTTTATCTTTGCTTATCCGGTCATGATTCTGCTTTTATACCTATACAGCAAATAGTTTTTCATAACAGGTGATTATCGGCAGAATAACACCTGATTTTACCTACTTTATGTGCATAAGGATGTCCGGTAATACAGGCATTCTGCTGCCGGTATTCTGCCATTATCTGATTGTTATTTTTTATCTGTTTTTTACTAATTTATCGCATCTATTCCGAGATTCATTTACCCATCCATCTGATTAGTTTGTCCACCTGCTATGCTTACGGCAATTAAAATATTTTTATTCAATCCTATGTCCTCATTATTTTTTAGTCCATACTTTGTGGATTGGATTAGATCAGTCAATATTTAAGATACAGCAATAGTACATTAAAGCTATACTCTGATTTTTTAGAGTATTTTTATGAAGTTTGATATTGGTAATTGGGTAAAATCAGCTCGTTTGAATGCGGATTTAAGTCAGGAAGAATTAGCTTTAGCACTTAATTTATCGGGAAAGGCATCAGTATCTGCATGGGAAACTAATAAAAATGGTGTGTCATTTGATGTAATGGTAAAAATCTCAAATTTATGTGGATATCCACTTCCATATATTGAACCAGACAATACTAAAATGATCCGTAAATCAAAAAATGGATACATCAGAATAAATTATCTAAATGTCTGTAATGATATTGAAGAAAGAAATGTTGAAAATACTGAAATTGAGCCGCTGGAAGCAGAACAGATAATTGAGATACCTGAAGCTTGGGCGAAAGAAAATATAGGGAATAACCTAACATCAATTGCGATAATAAAAGCAAAAGGTGATTCTATGAATCCCACATTAAAGAACGGTGACCTACTATTTATTGATACTACAATTCAATTTTATATGTCTGATGGTATATATGTTTTTTACGTTGATAATGGTTTTAGTATTAAACGATTGCAATTATTATTTGATGGTCAATATCGCGTAATGAATGATAATCAATCAAGATATCCCTCGGAAACAATTACTCGTAGTGATTTGGATAAAATTCATATTTGTGGCAAAGTCGTCGCATATTGGACTATTAATAGGTTATAAAGACATAATCAATAAAAACAGAAGTTCATATAATTTGGACTTCTGTTTTTTGTTTCTTTTATCTCTAAATTATCAGACACCTACCATGCTCAAATTTATCTGTTATATAGATTTACTATCATTACCGATGGCAAACTGTATTGTTTACCCGGTTGTCAATTATAAGTATCCCCATCAGCCTTAACTTAGGTTACTTGCATAGCAATCATCTGATAATGACAATAAGCATATTACTGAAAATAAAATTATCTAATTCAGACATGTTACCTTCTAACAGAGATTTCAGACGAGCTGGTTACAGACATCAGCATTTCAGTTGCAGGCAAGAAATGACCATTTTTTACACTTTGTTTTCAATAATATAAACCAATGATTTATCTATAATAAATAGTCATGTCAACCATGAATGATGCGCTATATCAAATAAATGTGAAAAATGCTGCTTTATTCATCATATAAATCCCATATATAGTAAAAAAAAGCGCAACAACAGCATTTAAACACTAAATATAGTATTTTTTACATATAAGCACTGTGATCAGACAAATTGTTATTATTTAATAACAATGCAGTAACTGCTGCCGGTTATTACAGGCGGCAGAAGGATAATCAGCATGAAACCCATTGTAATTAAAAGAGATGGTTGTCACGTACCTTTTGATACAACCCGCATCAAAGAAGCCATACAACAAGCAGCCAAAGCAGTACAGATTAACGATATCGATTATTGCCATCAGGTGGCAGAAAGTGTGGCCGGTCATCTTGCCGAGCGTGAATATATTGATATTCATGATATCCAGCAGGCTGTTGAAGACCAGTTAATGGCCGGACAGTACAAGGAACTGGCCCGTGCGTATATTGAATACCGCCATTCCCGCGATGTGGCACGTGAATCACGCAGTCGTCTAAATCGTGAAATTCAGGGTCTGGTTGAACAAACCAACTTTAGTCTGCTTAATGAAAACGCCAACAAAGATAGTAAAGTTATTCCGACACAGCGCGATTTACTGGCCGGCATTGTCGCCAAGCACTATGCACAACAGCACCTGCTGCCACGCGATGTGGTACTGGCACATGAACGGGGTGAAATCCATTACCATGATCTGGATTATGCGCCTTTTTTCCCGATGTTTAACTGCATGCTGATTGACCTGAAAGGCATGCTGACTAACGGCTTCAAAATGGGTAATGCCGAAATCGAGCAGCCGAAATCAATTGCCACTGCCACTGCGGTAACCGCACAGATCATTGCGCAGGTAGCCAGCCATATTTATGGCGGCAGCACCATCAACCGTATCGATGAAGTACTGGCTCCCTTTGTTCGTGCGAGCTACAACAAACATCTGGCAGTAGCAACTGAATGGCAGATTGCCAATGCAAACGAATATGCACGCGCACGTACTGAAAAAGAGTGTTATGACGCCTTTCAGTCACTGGAATATGAAGTCAATACGCTGCATACGGCCAATGGTCAGACTCCTTTTGTAACCTTTGGCTTTGGTCTGGGCACAAGCTGGGAAAGCCGGCTGATACAAACCGCTATTTTACGCAATCGCCTCGCAGGCCTTGGGAAAAATGGCAAAACAGCCGTTTTTCCCAAACTGGTATTCAGCATAAAAGATGGTATTAATCACAAAGCCGGTGATATTAACTACGACATTAAACAGCTGGCTCTGGAATGTGCTTCCAAACGTATGTATCCGGATATTCTTAACTATGATCAGGTTGTCGCTGTTACCGGTTCCTTCAAAACCCCGATGGGCTGCCGCAGCTTCCTTGGTGTCTATGAAGAAAACGGGGAGCAAATCCATGAAGGACGAAACAATCTGGGGGTTATCAGCCTGAATCTGCCCCGTATCGCCATAGAAGCCAGATATGATGAAACACACTTCTGGCAGTTACTGGATGAACGTCTGCAACTGTGCCGCAAAGCACTGATGACACGCATTGCCCGTTTTGAAAATGTCAAAGCCAGAGTAGCTCCGATTCTGTATATGGAGGGTGCCTGCGGGGTACGTCTGAATGCTGATGATTCAGTAGCTCAAATATTCAAAAACGGCCGCACCTCAATTTCACTGGGCTATATCGGTCTGCACGAAACCATTAATGCCCTGTATGGTACCGAAAAACATGTTTTTGATAGCGAAACCCTGCGCGAGAAAGCCATTGCTATCGTACAAAAACTGCGTGACACTGCCGACCGCTGGAAAGCCGAAACCGGTTATGGTTTCAGCCTGTACAGCACACCCAGTGAAAACCTGTGTGATCGCTTCTGCCGGCTTGATACTGCCGAATTCGGGGTTATCGATGGTGTGACCGATAAAGGTTACTATACCAACAGCTTCCATCTGGATGTTGAGAAAAAGGTTAATCCTTACGATAAAATCGATTTTGAAGCACCCTATCCGAAAATGGCCAGTGGTGGTTTTATCTGCTACGGGGAATATCCGAATTTACAACACAATCTTAAAGCATTAGAGGACGTGTGGGACTACAGCTACCGATACGTTCCCTATTACGGAACCAATACTCCGATCGATGAATGCTACGACTGTGGATTCAGCGGTGAATTTTCCTGTACCAGCAAAGGTTTTGTCTGCCCGAAATGCGGCAATCATGATCCTGCACGGGTATCCGTTACCAGACGTGTATGCGGTTATCTGGGCAGTCCGGATTCCCGCCCGTTTAATGCCGGCAAACAGGAAGAGGTTAAACGACGGGTCAAACACCTTGGTCAGCAATGTGGTGCACTCTAAGTATGAATTATCATCAGTATTATCCGGTTGATGTTGTCAACGGTCCCGGAACCCGCTGTACGCTGTTCGTAGCCGGCTGTGAGCACAAATGCCGGGGCTGCTATAACGCCACCACATGGCGGACAGATTCCGGTAAGCCATTTGACCAGCAGATGGAAGACCTGATTATCAGCGACCTTAACGACAAACGCATTGTGCGTCAGGGGCTGTCGCTCACCGGCGGAGATCCGCTGCATCCGCATAACCTGAATGCCATCATGAAACTGGTCAGACGGGTACGGCAGGAAACCGAACATAAAGACATCTGGCTATGGACAGGCTACACGCTGGCAGAATTATCACCGGCGCAAATACAAGTTGTAAATGAAATCAACACTCTTATCGACGGTAAATTCATACAGGAACTGAAAGATCCGGCATTAGTCTGGCGCGGCAGCAGTAACCAGCAGATTCATTACCTGCATCCGGTATAATTCAACCATCTGGCACCATTGTAGTTAACAGATTAATTCTGCATAACAGCAATGGTGCTTCTTTACCCCTTGCCGTCAGAAAATTTTTCTAATAAACCAGCCAGTTATTTTACTCGCATGTTCTCAGACTGCCCGAAACGGCCAGAATGGCATAAAATTCGCGTATTGCAAGTAAAATTCTGGGATAATTTACCTTTAATATTCTGGTTTAAACAATCAAAACATATCCGTCTTAGTGCTGCCAAATCACCAGAGCAGCACAAATTTACTCAATTAAACCGTAGACAACACTACCTGCATCTATTCTGAGCATATTGGTGGTCAATTAAGTGACATACGGTTTTACTTACCCGGATATACATGGACATACCAATGAGCATAATTGATGTAACTGACAGACGCGCCGAAACTCAAGCAATGCTGGATAAAGCAGATCTATTGTTTGACCGCAGAACCTGTGAAACCAGGCTGGAGCAAATGGCTGCGGACATCACTGCAGCATTAAGTGATAAATACCCGCTGGTATTACCAGTGATGGGTGGTGCAGTTGTTTTCACCGGAAAATTACTGCCATTACTGCGTTTTCCGCTGGATTTTGATTACATCCATATTTCCCGCTACGGTGATAAACTTAAAGGTGGTAATTATCAGTGGCTGCGTGCCCCGCAGAATGCGGTAGTCGGACGCCACATTCTGGTACTGGATGATATTTTGGATGAGGGACATACACTGGCAGCCGTAAAAAAACAGATACTGGAAATGGGTGCAGCCAGCTGTTCTACAGCTGTTTTTGCCAACAAACTGATTGGCAAAGAAAAGCCAATTATGGCTGATTTTGTCGGACTGGATGTTCCCAATCGTTATGTTTTCGGGTATGGCATGGATGCTGAAGGTAAATGGCGTAATCTGGACGAAATTTACGCTCTGGCTGAGTAATCGTTACGAACAGCATCTATATTCGGTCACAGTAATCTATATACTGTGACCATCTGTTTTAATGATATTTCTCACTTCTCTTAATGCCAGTAACATTGATAAAACAAATTTTATTACTATTGCAAATATAATCACTATTCTTGAATACTTCCTCTAAAAAATTATGCCGATTTAAATGCAGAATTAATTCTCACAGATATTTATAAATTTTTATTAATATTTTTATAAAATAAAAACCCAACTATATTGAAATAAAAATATTTAAAAAAATAATTATTTATATAATATTTTTATTCTTTACATTTATTATTATAATTTATTTTTAAATTTACATTATATATTAATAATATTATTTAATTAACGAATTGTTGACAAATTTAATTATCCGCCAGTATGATGATAGTACCGTATTAAATAGTACGGTCAGCTCTGGAAGGCTGTTTATCAGACAGATAAACCATTGATATTTTTATATTATGGTTTTTTCATATTCTGTTTACCAAGTCATTGACATACCTTTCGATGGTAGACAATGGCAGGGAGGCTTTACGCCTGCCGGTTCTGATTAACGGTCTTCCAGCCTTGCCATTCTTCTACCGCCCGATGCGTCTGGAAGCGCATAGCGGTTTGGTTAGAATAATCAGGAAAGGCAGTGTCTATGACTACTTTTGCGGCGGGAAACCGCCATTTTGAAGCGTATATGTTACGCCTGTTTCCGCCAGCGATGGTTCCAATCATCAATACGCAGGTTTTACCAGATTTTTTTTATATCAATTTGCGTAAAAACAACATTTTTATATTTGATATACACTCATTTATCAGATATGAACTGAAATACCTTAAAAAAGTGATTAATTAGGCAGTCAAGCCTGACAACTCAACTAATTGAGTATTATAATCAGTAGTGCAATAATTAGTTTTTTATAACATATTATATTTACTGTATTTAGTATTTTTTGTATTAATTGCTACGATTATCTGATTGTAGAAAGGGGATTAAAAATGGTTCAACAAAAGGATTATCTAAACAATTTAAGATAATGTCATCACAGAATCTCTGATTCTGGTCATTATCTATAACCGGTTTGTTTGTCTATGTTTCCTGGTTCTTTAGCTTTTTAAGGGGCGGAACCAGGCTTTTTGCATTCTGAACTATCGTTTTTACTGCTATACCGCCCTAGTATCTTTTATTGCCTCATCGCTTTATGCCCTTCATCACGTAATTGCAATATTTTCTTACCCTCCGCTTTAGCCTGTACCATCTTTCCCGCTTTAACCAGATTATTGGTTTTATCAATTTCTGCAATCAATTTATCCATCTCAGCATAGTATGCTCTCAATTTTGAATTATTCGGTGCAGCATTTTCCAGACCGGAAGGTTTTTTTGCTTTAGCGGCCACGGCAGCAGCCCGCATACTGGCCAGAGCTTTACTGGCATCTGCGACTGTTTGCGCTGAATTAAAACGCGCATAACTCATATTAATAGCACTCATATAAACGTTTACGCCATTCGCCTGAACAGTCATCACTGATAATATCAGTGATAATAACAATATCCCTGCAGAGAGAAATTTTTTGGTTGCCATCTGATTTTCCTGTTCTTCAGTTAATCCTAAACATTTTATATATAAAACAGCGCAGAGTTTGATAATACCGTATCAAGTAAATGATAAGCTTTGCACCTGAATCAGTTTGCGTAAAAAGTGATCACAGCGTTCAAGCTGCTCCAGTTCTATATATTCATCAGCCTTATGAGCCACTGTAATACTACCGGGACCACATACAACAGTATTGATACCGCTATTCTGAAACTGGCCGCCTTCAGTCGCATAGGCCACTTTGGCTTGTTGTTTATTATCCACTAGTTGAGTAATCAATGCATGCAGCTGCTGATTATTTGCGTCATTTAAAGCAGGTACCTGTACATTATGGGTTAGCTTAATTGATGCTTCCGGTACCACTGCCTGCATAGCGGGTAAAAGGGTCGTTGCAATATATTGCCGAATCGGTTCAGTCAGCTCTTCTACCGTCATATGCGGCAAATTACGATAATCAAATTCAAAGGTACAATAATCCGGCACAATATTAATAGCAGTACCGCCACGAATCAGGCCGGTTGAAACAGTAGCAAACGGGACATCAAAAGCATGATCCAAATCAGCCCGCTGTTGTAATTGCTGAGCCAGCTGGTTGATAAACACAATCAGACGGGCTGCATATTCAATTGCATTCACACCATCAGGTGTGAGCGAAGAGTGAGCATTTTTACCGTGTACTTCACAACAGAAAGTATGGATCCCTTTGTGGGCTACTACCATTTGCATGGATGTAGGTTCACCAACAATACAGGATTGCGGCTGCAAACCTCTTTTTTCCAGCTCAGCCAGCATCACCGGTGCACCGAGACAGCCGACTTCTTCATCAAAAGACAAAGCAATATGTAATGGGACTTTCAGCTTTGTCTTCTGCATATCCGGAACCGTAGCCAGTACGCTGGCAATAAAACCTTTCATGTCACTACTGCCACGACCATATACGCGGCCATCGCGTATATTTGCTGCAAACGGATCTGATAACCATTTTTGCCCGTCTACCGGCACAACATCAGTATGACCAGAAAGTACTATCCCACCGGAAATACTGCCATCAGCAGCCGGGATAGTGACAAACAGATTGGCTTTATCCCCCTTTTCATTATGTGCCAGCCATGGCGACAGTTTACGGCTCTCTAGATAATCGGCCACATAATTAATCAAGGCCAGATTACTCTGACGGCTGGTGGTATCAAAAGCAATCAGCTGACATAACCAGCTAAGTGTATCCACGGCAAATCTCCGGTTAACTCTGGTTAAACCATAGCATAATTTATGCCTTTAGCGTAACCAATACATAAAACAAAATCCTCTTCGACGCTGATAATAGCTACAATAGCTATTTATGGAAAGGTATAACAGATGAAACAGCAATTTGACTTAGCCGGACATCCGCATGTTGCACTATGTGATCTGCTTAAACTGGCCGGGCTGGCAGAAAGTGGCGGCAGAGCCAAACAATTGATTGCCGAAGGTAAAGTACTGCGCAATCAGCAACCGGAAACCCGTAAAACTGCGAAAATTATTGCCGGAGACAGTATCCGGTTGGGTGACAGTGAAATCAATGTCATTAATAGTGAGTTATGAGCGCACCGGAATTATTAACTCCGCCAGTACCACCGGAAGACTGGGAATGCTGCAATAGTGACTGTGGCGATGCCTGTGTCTGGCAAATTTATTACCGCGAAAAAGCTGCATATGAAGCGATCCAGGCACAGTTGTCCACATCATCTTCTAATAACGAAAAAAGCTCATGAATATTGATTTACATTGTCATTCCACGGTTTCTGATGGCGCACTGACGCCGGCCGAAGTTGTCCTGCGTGCTTCTGCTAATGGTTGCACATTGCTGGCATTAACAGACCATGACCATACCGGAGGTCTGGCCGCCGCGCATGTACAAGCAAAGCAGTCAGGAATCACTTTGATTAACGGGGTGGAAATCTCAGTAAGCTGGCGCGGACGCACTATACATATTGTCGGTCTGAATATATCTCTGGAAGATGAAGTATTACAAACTTTACTCGGACGTCTTCGCAGCGGCCGTTTACAGCGTCTACAGGCCATTGCCGATAAGCTGGCTAAAAAAGGAATTAGTGATGCTTATGAAGGTACACTGGCACTTGCTACGAATATAGATATGGTAACACGTACGCATATTGCTGATTTTTTAGTCCGGTCCGGCCATGTGAATAAAAAAGCTGATGCATTTCGCAAATATCTGGGTGACGGTAAATCCTGCAGTGTTAAACATCAGTGGGCAGAACTGGCTGAGGTTGTTACCGCTATCCGGCATGCCGGCGGGATTGCGGTTATTGCGCATCCAATGCGCTATGAGCTGTCTGCTACTGCACGCCGCAATCTGTTCAGTGATTTTAAGGCTTGTGGTGGCGAAGCGATTGAAGTGCATAGTGGGCGTTCTAATCTGAACGATAGACTGAACTATGCCTTACTGGCACAACAATTCGATTTTTTAGCCAGCTGTGGCAGTGATTTTCATCGTGATGGTGATTTTGGTGGTGGCCTACTCGGCTGCTGTCCTGAACTACCACCTATCTGTAAACCAGTGTGGGATCATTTAGCTGATTAACCGCATTATCTCTGATAGATTTTAAATCAAACAAGGTATTTCAAGTTTGTTTCAGTCATAAACCAATCACAAAATGTTGGATTATAATATGCCAAAATCATATAAAAATTCAGATAATAAGAATTAAACAGTAAATCAAATTTTTATTGCCTGTACAGTAATAGCCAGTATGAACGGGAAAGTAAAATATATACGGAAATCCGCTAAAAAAATAATATTAAAATGTCTATCAATTTTGCTGAAAAACCGTACAGTCTTATTACTTACCAGATATGCGTGCTTACTTCGCTATTAATATTAATAAATAATTGGCCTATTACAGATAAATTTATTTTATTTATATATTACTAATAGTGTTGCTTAATAGGCATTATCATTCCAATAAAATGTAAAATATATCTACATATACAATACTTTAATAGCAAATTATCTACAAAATAAAATAAGATTTAAAAATAAATAAAATAACAGTATTAGACTTACCTTATTTTAAATTTGTGTTTTCCTATCGATTTCTTTTTTAACAAAAAATTATTAATCGCTTTTCTGAACTTATTCAAGTCAATATAAAGGAAATAAAAATGAGCACTCAGATCTCTGATATTCAATCAGAGGCGTTAAACTTTATCCGCCCCCTGAACAGACTGGAAAGTGGTATGGCAAATTTGCATACTAATTTTTCAGGAACAACACAATTTACTTTAATTCTGGAGGTTGAAGGTAAACTGGAACCGAGCAGAGTAGAGCAGGCTTTACAAATCATTCAAAAGCAATATGAGGCACTGGCCTCCAAAATTCTTCTACAGGAAAGTCAATGGCATCTGGTTAAATCCTCTTTATCTTTTCCCATAATATTCACCGTCATTACCGTACCGGAATTACCCTCAAATGATGTCCGCTGTTTTGATGAATTACTGGAAAGAGAGGTAAATGATCCGTTAGATATCCATCAGCAATTATGCAGATTGACCATGCTGAGTCAGGATAATTTTAATCGCCACTTACTGATACTGACACTGGCTCACGTCATTGCAGACGCCACAGCCGGTCTGAAGATTTTTTCTGAAATATTACGTCTGTCTACACAAAATTTTTCTGATAAAACTATTGACCGAAATATATCCCCGGAAAATTCAGGTTTTAGTTCTGCAAATAAAACAGGACACAGTTATTCTGATTATCAACAAGCTGTAAAAATGTGGAGTAATCCTGCCAGAGAAATCCAAACAGCAAGCTATACGGCCATAATTGAAGCAGAAACTGTTGAAAAATTAAGCTCTATAGCAAGCAGACATAATCTGACCATGAATTCATTATTGACTGCCCTGATTCAGCAGACCAATACAGATTTTTTTAAGCTGGATTCATTTCCCATATTAACTGCGATTAACTGTCATCCTATACTCAACATAGAAGACAGCTTTACCTGCTTAATTCAGCAGGCAATAACCACCATTTCCGGAGATATTTACACCAGTGCACAGCAAATTAAACAAGATATTCTGGATGCCAAAGCAACAGTTGCAGCAAATAAAATGCTGTCACCGATAACGTTACAAAATCTGCAAAAAGATTTGGTTTTTATCTATACCAATAATGGCCGGATTAACAAAATAACCGTACCGCCAAACTTCAAGCTGCATAACTTTCGTACCGGAGCCAATATGAACAGCGGCACGCTGACTGCTACCTTTCATCTGGCTTTCCTTAATGGCTGCCTGATACTTTGCCTTTCTTATTACAACAAAATATTACAACGTAAAATTATCAGCCAGTTGATGGAAAGAATTGCCAGACAGCTAACAAATTTCGCCATAAAAGAGTATTGAGCATTTAAAAATCAATAAATTAAATACTCAAAATATAGCTGCGATTGCTGCATTTGGCTTGGAAAATCCTTGTTTTAAAGATAATGAGTACACCTATATTTCAGATATATCAGCATTTTCTAACAAGGAAATCAGGCATTTCTGGCTGATTTTTATGCTTGCACATCAGTCAGCGCCACTATCGATATATTAAGTTTGATAGTGGCGCTTTCCGGTTAATAATTTTATTTATACATACAAATATACTATCCATACTGGCATACAAATAAAATTCATTAGAATATCAATATAAATCAGATTTTTATACTCATAATATTTATTCTGCACAGCTTTTCTGGTCTCATATTCAGACTATCAGACTGGCAATTAAGAATCTGACAATTGATTTATTGCTGCAATCCCGTTATGTTAGCCGAATACATGTGCTTATTAATTCAGAGGATAGAGTATGAAATCTCGTGCCGCAGTTGCCTTTGCTCCGGGAGAAGCATTACAAATTGTTGAAGTAGACGTTGCTCCGCCCAAGGCTGGTGAAGTACTGGTAAAAGTTACCCATACCGGTGTTTGCCATACTGATGCATTTACTCTGTCGGGCGATGATCCTGAAGGTGTATTTCCGGTTATTCTGGGGCACGAAGGTGCCGGTATTGTGGTAGAAGTCGGTGAAGGCGTCACTTCTGTCAAACCCGGTGATCATGTTATTCCCTTGTATACCGCTGAATGCGGAAAGTGTTTGTTTTGCCGTTCGGGTAAAACAAACCTGTGTACCGCAGTAAGAGCAACACAGGGTAAGGGGCTGATGCCTGACGGCACAACACGTTTTTCCTATCAGGGAAAACCAATTTACCATTATATGGGTTGTTCAACTTTCAGCGAATATACCGTTGTGGCAGAGGTATCTCTGGCTAAAATCAATCCTGAAGCCAGACATGATCAGGTTTGTCTGCTAGGCTGCGGAGTCACTACCGGTATTGGTGCAGTACACAATACAGCTAAAGTACAGGCAGGTGATACTGTTGCCGTATTCGGGCTGGGTGGTATCGGGCTGGCTGTAGTACAGGGTGCACGACAGGCCGGAGCCGGACGAATTATTGCTGTTGATACCAATCCGGCTAAATTTGCCCTTGCCAGACATTTTGGTGCCACAGAATGTATTAATCCGAACGATTATCAGGAACCTATACAACAGGTAATTATTGGTCTGACTGAATGGGGCGTAGATCACAGTTTTGAGTGTATCGGTAATGTAGAAGTGATGCGTGCTGCTTTGGAATGCGCTCATCGGGGCTGGGGACAAAGCATTATTATCGGTGTCGCCGGTGCCGGTCAGGAAATAGCCACACGCCCTTTTCAGCTAGTTACCGGACGGGTATGGAAAGGATCTGCTTTCGGTGGGGTTAAAGGACGCTCACAACTGCCGCAGATGGTGGAAGAAGCCATGCAGGGTAAAATCGAGTTGACACCATTTATTACTCATACATTGCCGCTGACTGATATTAATCAGGCATTCGAGCTGATGCATACCGGCGAATCAATTCGTACAGTCATTTATTATTAATAATATGCGTATGTGCATACACATTATTAATGTAATTGCCGGTATTTCATCATGTTATAAACTCAATACGGATCCTTTAAAATGGCTGAAATAACTCTGCTGACCACTCATAAACTGTTTAACGGCGAACAACGACGTTACCGGCATTACAGTCACTACAATCAATGTGACATGACATTTTCTGTCTATCTTCCGTCACGTGCCTTACAAGGTTACCGGCTGCCTGTGCTGTATTGTCTGGGCGGGCTTACCTGTACTGATGAAAATTTTTCGGTGAAAAGTGGTGCACAGCGTTTTGCTGCTGAATGGGGTATTGTTCTGGTTATGCCGGATACCAGTCCGCGCGGTACTGATGTAGCTGATGCTGATGTTTACAATCTGGGACAGGGTGCCGGTTTTTATCTTAATGCTACCCGGCAGCCGTGGGCTCAGCATTACCAGATGTATGATTATGTGGTCACAGAACTGCCCGAACTTATCGAAAAACATTTTTCGGTTAATGAACAGCGTAGTTTATGCGGCCACAGTATGGGCGGTCATGGTGCGCTGATGATTGCCCTGAAAAACCCTCAGCGCTACGTTGCTGTATCGGCATTTGCTCCTATCGCCCATCCGGTAGCCGGAGCATGGGGTCAGACAGCATTCTCAACCTATCTGGGAGCCAATCAGCAAGACTGGGCTGCATATGACAGTACTGAACTGATCAGCCGGTATCCGTTTTCATTACCAGTTCTTATCGATCAGGGAAGCGTGGATGAATACTATCCTGAGCAATTAAATCCACAGGATTTCGTTCAGGCAGCCAAAGCCAAAGGCATTAACATTCGGTATCAGCTGCGTGAAAACTATGATCACAGCTATTATTTTGTCAGTACATTTATAGAAAGCCACATCAGCTTTCATGCCGAAGCATTCGGACTATAAATCACCAGACCGGTAAATTAACAGCTAAGCTTCAATCACGGATTCGCGCGCAAACGTTTTTTCGCAGTAATGACAGCATAAACGGGTTTCGCCATGACTCACCCGAACAGAAAAATGGCTCTTTACCGGTTCTCCATGGCTGGCACAATTGCTGTTCGGACAACGAAACACTTCACTGATACTTTCCGGCAAAGTCAGTGTACGTTTGCGTACTACCCGAAAATTTTCAATATCATTAACTGTAGCCTGCGGCGCGAACAAAGCCAAACGGTTAGCCGCAGCATCATCAAGATACTGACCGGAAATTTTAATAATATCCTTGCTGCCTGTGGATTTACTGCTCAGATTAAACCCTACCGTAACCGCATCACCGGAATGCAGCAATTTAAACTGGCGCAAAATAGTCAGCCCCTGCCCTACCGGGATGTGATCAATCACAGTACCATCTTTTATTGCCTCAACACTCAGTCTGGTCTGATTCATCATTGTTTATCCTTTTGCTCCAACTATATCAATATGTTCATTCAGAATCGCCGCCAGAATAGCCTGCCGCGCATACATACCATTATTGGCCTGCTGAAAATAATAAGCATGAATACTGTCATCGACATCTGCATGGATTTCATCCACACGCGGTAAAGGATGCAAAATACGCATATTCGGTTTAGCCTGCCCGAGCATATCAGTACACAAATTAAAATGACCACTGATTCTAGCAAACTCCTGTTCATCGAACCGCTCACGCTGAATACGGGTCATATACAGAATATCAGCCCAGGCCAACGCTTCTTCGAGACTGCCGGAAGTCCTGTAGTGTACGCCATTATCATCCAGCTGCTCACAGATATAAGCAGGCATTGCCAGAGTTGGCGGAGACACAAAAATAAATTCACACCCCCAGCGACTGAGAGCCTGCGCCAGTGAATGTACAGTACGACCATATTTCAAATCACCAACTAAAGCAATTTTAAGATTCTGTAAATGCCCCTGCGTTTCATAAATGGTGACTAAATCCAGCAATGTCTGTGACGGATGCTGATTCGTACCGTCTCCTGCATTAATAACTGGCACCCGGGCAAACTCACTGACTACCCGGGCTGCACCATCTTTCGGATGACGCATTACAATTGCATCTGCATAATTACTGATAATTCTGGCGGTATCAGCAAGCGTTTCTCCCTTCTTGGCACTGGTATTGGCACCATCAGCAAAACCAATAACTTTACCGCCCAGCCGCTGGATAGCAGTTTCAAATGACAAACGGGTTCGTGTAGACGGTTCAAAAAAACACGAACCAATTAAACGTCCGTCTAATAAATCAGCCTGAGGCTGCTGTTTTAACTGTAAAGCGAGCGCCAGCAAAAATTCCAGCTGCGCAGTAGATAAATCATTAATAGAAATGAAATGTTGCCGATACAGCGGATTAGCCATAATTTAACCTTCAGCATTTATCAATAGGCACAAAAAAACCCGTCTTCAAACGGGTAATATCTTACGGAAATTAGCTGTACTGATGTAATACTTGTTCCAGACAATCTTGAACATCTGTTGCCAGTATTTGCATCACGCTATCATTCCCGTAATAATATATTAATACAAATTATCGCATAAACAGCGCAATGATAAAAGCTGGCCAAATTGAGTTACAATCAGCATTTCATTGCCTTTTTTATTTCTGCTTACATTGATTTACCATCAACTGGCACTGAATGTGCCCCTGTATTCTCTGCTTACTTATGCCCATACCACAGCCCTGCCCGCCGGTACACGGGTAGCAGTACGCTTTCGCAAACGTCTGGTGGCCGCCATAGTATGGGAAAGTAATGTAGAACCGGAAATTGATATCAGCAAAATACGACCAATAGAATCAGTGCTTTCTGATGACTGGCAATTGCCTGAAGACTGGCGCACATTACTCAGTTTTACTGCCCGCTATTATCACTATCCTCTCGGACAGGCAGTAATGGCGGCGTTGCCGAAGGGACTGCGTCAGCCTGAAGTCGTACAATTACCCCTACCGGAAGTGATTTACACGTTAAATGCTCTGGGGCATGAACAGCCTCCTCCACCGGCACGTTTTCACAAACAAAATGCATTATGGCAATATCTGCAAACAACATCTGCTACATTACGACAACTTAAGACCATACATTCACAGGCTGCACATTATCTTAATCAGTGGCAACTACAAGGCTGGATACAGACTACTTCAGTTCCGGCCTGCGGCAGCATTCCAGAAAGCCAGCATCAGCTTAATCAGCAACAATTGCTTGCCAGTACAACAGTACAGAATAAATTCGGCCAGTTTGCTCCGTTTCTGTTATATGGCATTACAGGCAGTGGCAAAACAGAAGTTTATTTCGACATCATGGCCAAAATATTGCAGCAGGGCAAACAGGTTTTATTTCTGCTGCCCGAAATCAATCTGACCCCGCAATTGTTGCAGCGTGTGCGTCAACGATTTCCACATACTATTACTGCTCTGCTGCACAGTCAGACTGCTGCCGGACAACGGACAGCTAATTATCTTCAGGCAGCACTCGGACAGGCGGCACTGATCATTGGCACCCGACTGGCTGTTTTTACCCCCATGCATAATCTGGGATTAATTGTAGTCGATGAAGAACATGATTACTCATTTAAGCAGGAAAGCGAACTGCGTTATCAGGCACGGGATCTGGCTGTGTGGCGTGCGCAGCAAGCAGGATGTCCTATTGTACTGGGCAGTGCCACTCCATCTCTGGAAAGCTGGTATAAAGCCCAGCAAAAAGATTATCAACTACTGCAATTAAGCGAACGCGCCCATATCAGTGCTCAATTACCGCAAATTCATCTGGTAGATATTCGCCGGTTACCACTGGATAATGGTTTGAGCGATATTATCAAACAAAAATTACAGACCAATTTTGCCAATGGTGGCTTAAGTATGGTCTATCTGAACCGTCGCGGCTTTGCTCCGGCTTTATTCTGCGCCGCCTGCGGGCATACTTTCGGCTGCCCTAACTGCTCGGCCAAGATGGTTTTACATCAGCATGCCGGTCAGCTGCGCTGTCATCACTGTGATTTTCACCAGCGTATTCCACATTGTTGCCCGGAATGCGGTAATCAGGATTTAACGGCTGTCGGGCAAGGAACACAACGCATAGAAGAAAACCTGCAATATCTGTTACCTAAGGCACGTATTCTGAGGGTAGACCGCGACAGTACCGCACACCGGCAGGATTGGTCAGATATTTACAGTAAAATCATTAACCGGCAGGTAGATATTCTGATCGGCACCCAGATGCTGGCCAAAGGCCATGATTTTCCGCAATTGAATCTGGTTGTTGTTTTAAATGCAGATAACAGTCTTTACAGTGCAGACTTTCGCGCACCAGAACGCTTGTTTGCCGAATTGATGCAAGTAAGCGGCCGTGCCGGCAGAGCAGAATGCAGCGGCGAAGTCTGGGTACAAACCAGACAACCCGAACACAAAGTTTATCAGGCGCTGGCTGCACAAAATTATGTTACCTTTGCAACAGCAGAACTGGCGGAAAGACAGGAACTGGGCATGCCACCTTTCAGCTATATGGCAGCTATTCGTGCTGACGCCAGAACCATGCGTGAAGCACAGGAACTCCTGCGACAGGCATTACAGGGTATCGGACAGCAACAGTCTTTACCGTCCAGTGTCAGTATTTTCGGACCAGTACCAATGTTAATGGCACGGCTGGCCGGTTATGAACGGGCACAGGTCTTTCTGGAAAGTCATAATCGACGCGAATTACATCACAGCATTACAATATGGCAAAGCTGGCTACTGCATCTGGAAAAAACCAGCCCGCACACACGCTGGCTGATTGATGTAGATCCGCTGGAAATGTAATTATTATCACATTTGAATTATAAGCATATATTCATTCATTTTTGCCCCTATCAGTAACAAAAAACTGGTCATCAGCCAGATTGGCAAATGACCAGTAATCAGATTTAACTGATAACTTATTCGCGCCCACGCAAACTATGCCAAACACGTGAAAATAAAGATTTTTGTTCTTTGTGGCGCGTAACTTCATTACCTCTATAACCAGCTTGTGATTCTTTAGGAAAAACACCGAAAGGTTTAACAGCATAATTTTCCAATTTGTAACCGGCATCTAGAGCTTCCTGATAATATTGATCAAACAATTCAATCAGATCTTTACGTGGATGAGGTAAAATCTCACTATCAAACCAATGCTTTTGACCAGCTGCAGTCAAACGTGGAATTGAATATTTATGACTGAACTGGGTACCCATATCTGAATAATGCAAAATTTTCATCTGCTCGATCGGCATACCTTCACCATCGACACAATTCCATGCAGCTGTATAAGCCTGCACCCATTCAGGATGCTTTTTAAATTTGGCCATCATTTTTTTATGTGAATCAGGATCAGCACGTAAGGAGTTCAGTTCCGGTAATTTGGATTTTGCCTTAGCACAATCCCAAACACAGGTACACAGGCGGGTAAAGCATTTGCCCTTGGCATGATCATGCACTTCCTTGGCAGCAACAATTGCTTCACCTTCAATAGGATGCTCCCAAAGTTCGGCTAAATCAGCCAGAACAATCATATCCCCATCCATATAAATAGCTCGACCTTCATAATTACAGGCAGCAGGAATACCCCAGCGAAAGCCCGAAAATGGTGTCGCCCATTTTTCAGTATGCCAGCCAGCACCAGATTGCGGATCAGAGTACCATGCACTGTCCAGATCATGGCTTAACTGCATCCAGACAATTTCCACAGGCCGCGATGTATGTTTATGGATGCTGTAATCCACCACCATCATCTGTTCCAGATCACAGTTATTCGGGTCACAACCCACAAAGACCTTAATTACATCGTTGCTCATGCATATACTCCCGATTTGCTTACGTTATAAAGATAATTGTAATCTTACCGCAAAAATACCAGTAAAAATGATAATATTAATCAAGTAATATTTGATATGAAACAAATAATTCCAATCAAATTTATAAATATCAGACCGGTAGATAGCTGTTATCAAGTATTAATTCGTTTTAATAATGGCAAGTTAACAGATTAGCCGACAATATCTGCCACACTCTTAAAAATATCATAAGACTCAAGTAACTTATCCATATCATAAATATAACTCACAGCCATTACCTCATCCGGCTGTAAGCGCAGACGATATTCTTCCAGCTGCTGACGAATGGTATCAGGAGCACCCAGTAATGTGCAGGCAGTAAAGTTACGCACATAAGTTTCCTCCTCAGCAGTCCATAAACCGTGCATATGAGGTACTGGTGGCTGTAACGGCGCCCGGCTATTGCGAACCAGTCCCAATACTGATTGAAACTGCGTAGTCTGCAGGTAACGAGCCTCTTCATCCGTTGCCGCGGCAATAACATTTAAACACAGCATAAAAAAGGGCTTACTCAGCTGAGCAGAAGGCTGAAAACGTTCCCGGTAAATCGCTGCGGCCTCTTCCAGAAAACGCGGTGCAAAATGTGCAGCAAAAACGTATGGCAGTCCCATTTTGGCCGCCAGATAAGCACTATCCGTACTGGAGCCCAGTATATAGAGCGGAATATGTGTACCAATACCCGGATAGGCCTTTACTATTCCCTGACAATTCTCATCGCCAAGATAACGTTGCAACTGCACCACATCATCAGCAAACTGTAATGAAACATCATTTAACTGCCGACGCAAAGCTGCAGCTGTTACCCTGTCAGTACCGGGTGCACGCCCCAGTCCCAAATCAAGCCGGTGCGGATAAATGGTAGCTAAAGTGCCATACTGTTCTGCAACCATTAACGGACTGTGATTAGGCAGCATTACTCCTCCGCTACCTACCCTTATCTTATGAGTATGTGCCAGTGTATGACTAATCAATACCTGAGTGGCAGAGCTGACAACCATCGGCATATTATGATGTTCTGCAATCCAGTAACGCATAAAACCTGACTGTTCAGCAGCCTGTGCCAGACGCAACATATCCTGTATAGCCGCTGCAGCAGTACCTTTATCCCGACGTGGTACCAGATTCAATATAGAAACAGGAATAGCCATAAATTCCTCACATTGAAGAAAAACAGATATAAATTAAATTCGTCCTATGCACAGAAAACGAATACTCTGCCCACGTATAAAAAACCGCTGCATAAATTATACAGCGGCCTATACACAATCATGATACAGGCTTATTCGGGCAGTAACTCAATTTTACTCGGATCTCTTCCCTGCTGCTTGAGTGACACCACAGAGGTAAACAGCATATCGCTGGAAGAATTCAAAACTGTTTCAGCTGAGTCCTGAATTTCACTGATAACGAACCCGATTGCTACCACCTGAGCGGATATAGCCGGATCAATACCAAACATACTGCATGCTACCGGAATCAGTAGCAGCGAACCGCCGGGCACACCGGAAGCACCAAGAGCACATACCGTTGCCAGAATACTCAACAATAATGTCTGAATAAAGCTCACATCCAGACCTAAAGTATGCACAGTAGCCATCGTCATCGTCGTAATCGTGATAGCCGCTCCATTCATACTCATTGTCACACCCAGAGGAATAGACAGCGAATAAATTTCTTCCGGCAATTGCATACGCTGAGCTAGACGGATATTTACCGGAATATTTGCTGCTGAACTACGGGTAAAAAACGCTGTAATTCCACTATAACGCAAACAGGTAAACACCAGCGGATATGGATTTTTACGAAAATTCAAAAATACAATCAGCGGATTAATCACTAGTGCCACAAACACCATCAGACCCAGTAATACACCAATCAGCTCAAGATAATTCTTCAGCTTAGCCAAACCATCACTCGTAAAGTGGGAAGCAACCAGACCAAGTACACCATAAGGAGCAATTGCCACAACAAGGCGAACCACCCAGATAGTGGCATCCGACCAGTTTTTAATCACCGATTTCGTTGCCTCACTACTCTGGCGTAATGCAATACCCAATGCTGTTGACCATGCCAGAATACTCAGAAAATTACCGGTTGCCAGTGCATCAATCGGATTATCTACAAACTTGAGCACAATATTCATAAGAATTTCTGCCACACCTTCCGGCGGTTTTTCAGATATCGGCGGTACATCCATTACCAGCTGTAGCGGATATAAAAAACTTACCGTAGAAGCCAGTACTGCAGAAATCAGAACAGTAACAGCATATAACCAGGCTACAGACTTAATACTGGAAACATTATCAAATTTATTATTAACAATAGAAGATATGACTAATACAAAAACCAATATCGGAGCAGCTGCACGTAAAGCCTGAATAAATACCTTACCCAGAAATTCCAGTTTCACCCCATACTGCGGTAAAAACGCCGCAATAAACGCGCCGATAATCATACATATCAGCATGCGTACAATCAGATTACTCTTAAATAATACCCATAAAAGCTTCTTCATTCACAATCCTTGGTTATCGCCGGATTCAAACACACTTAAAAACAGATACAAAATATCATCGGAACTGACAATAAATCCGTGAACAGCAAATTATCTCTCATCGGAAAATCTGTTTTAATCCGTCTTTTCAACACCATTAAACCTTAACAGAAAACCATTTCAGTTTACCTAGCAGATAATAAGTTTAGCATTAAAACGAACACAAACAGCGAATAATCACTAAAACCGCGAAAAACAGTTAAAATCAATCAGCAATTTATTATTCTTAATCAATGGAATCAAACTACACAAAAACCTAAAATGCTATACTCCCACACCAGTAACCGCCCAGACAAAATATGCCATGGACACAGCTTCACAAAACTACATACTTTGCATGAAATGGGGGCAAAAATATGATGCTGAATACATCAACCGCCTCTATAACATGGTGCAACGCCACTTAACGCTACCATTTACCATGATTTGCCTGACAGATGATGCTAAAGGCATCAATCCAGCTGTTCAGTGTTATCCGCTAATACCACTGGATCTGCCTCAGGGTCTGCCTGAACGTGGCTGGAACAAACTGACAACATTCAGCGCAAATTTATATGGTTTACACGGTACAGCTTTATTTCTTGACATAGACATAGTCATAATCGATAACATAGACTGCTTCTTCACACATCCTTCAAACCGTCAGGACGAAGTATGGATTATTCGTGACTGGAAAAAACCGTGGCGAAAAGTCGGCAATAGCTCAGTATACCGATTTCAGATTGGTGCATTACCAGAGTTAATGAACTATTTTCGCGAGCATTTCCAGACTATCCGTCAGCAATTTCGTCATGAACAGGCATTTTTATCATGGTATGTGCGCGAAAATCATAAATTAAGTTACTGGCCTGAAAATTGGTGTCTGAGCTATAAATATGACGTATTAAAAAAAATGCCTTATGCGCTATGGCAGCCACCGGAAAAGCCGGATTACGGCAAAATTATCATCTTTCACGGCGAAGTTAATCCTCCGGATGCCATAATGGGAGGCGGAGGAAAATGGTACCGTAAAGTTTTACCGGCTCCATGGTTAAAAAATTATTGGCAATAAAATTATTATTATGAAAATCGTACAACCACACAGTAAATTCTTCATCATTGGCAATGCTGACGAACAAAATTCTATTGTCGGATTAATTCATGAAGACGATATCGTAGTCCGCTTTAACAATCCCAATCCAAACTGTTCACTTATGGCCGACTGGGTATTTATTGCCAATGGCTACACACAAATCAGACATCTGAGTATTGATCATCAGTTTTTTAAACCTGACACACAAATATTTTTTCGATATACCAGAAAAGATATTTTTCTGGGGCGGTATGAGAATATTCCTTTACACAAACGAATAAAATATATTTGGCGTTTTCCCAAATGGAAAAGACAACTCGGTTTATATCAATACAAAACAAAAGTTATCCCTTCTTCTGAATATTTACATTGTGTTACATTACTTAATCACAAATTACCAAGCACAGGCCTGTTGGCAATAAGCTATATATTAAATCAATATCCTAACAATCAATTATATTTGCATAATTTTACCAATAAGGGGTGGTTTGGACATAATTGGAAAAATGAAAAAAAATTGATTCAACTCTGGGAAAATAATAATTATTTAATTTTAGTTTAAATAAAGAGGAATAATATAAAAAACTAACCCACCAATTTATTCTTAACTTTAAAAAATATTGCATAAAAAAATAATTTCAATGCTTTAGAATACATTCTTTGATTACATAACAACCTCACAACTTCTACCTCGGAAATATTTTTTTCTGCATAAAATAATTGAGCTAATCTAGTTAACTCACCTTTATGGGAAGATGAAATAGTTATTTCAGATATTTTTTTGTTTATACGATAATAATAAATACAAGCTTTATATAATAAATAAGCTCTGCACTTACTATCATTTATTATTTTCTCCGCATATTGAGCTTGTTCAATATATGCTTTAATACCATATGCCTGCTGCAAACTAACTTTTTGTGCAATTGAATCTTTTCTAATTCGATAGTGCACGACAACTTGAGAAAAATAATAAAAACTTTGACATTTACTCAAAAGTACTGGTGTGTAGGCTATATCCTCAAACGCAGGAATATCAAAGGAAATACTATTTTCAATTAATTTTCGATTAAATATCTTATTCCAGAAATAATGCCTACCATCAATAATAGCTGTACGATATATATTAGCACCTGATGTATGTACTAATGTATCTTTTGGAGAAAAAGACAATTTTTCACGATGTTTTCTTTGATTACTTTCATCAAAGAAAACATCATAATCAAATATTATTACATCAGGCTGATTTTTAACCAAAATCCGAAATATTTCAGATAAAGCTGAGGCATTTATTTTATCATCTGAATCAACAAACCATACATAATTTGCACTACTCGCCTGTAACAACTTCTCACGCGCTCTGGTTAAACCAATATTTTTACTGCCACGTAATATACGTACTGAATTAAAAGGATAAGATAGTAAGAATTTTTCAATAATAGCTATTGAATTATCTGGTGAAGCATCATCATAAAAAATCACCTCTGTATCTATAGGTAAATTTGGTAATAAATCCTGTAACAAATCCGGCAAATAAGCAGCAACATTAAAAACAGGAATTAGAATACTTAACTGCATTATTAGCCTTCATTATTTATTTGTTAAATATGATGTATATTCAAAATCTTTTTTTTGGATTGGCACCATAACCCTTTTCGCATATCTATAAACGGATATCTGTCGTAATCCTATACGTAATTGTGCAATTATGCGACGAAACTTGAATCTCAAGTAATCAAAACGATTATTAGCCTCTGGTCTTAAGGAGTGTAATGGTGTTATTGTAGATGTAAAAGGATTATCAATATCTAAATTATAATTCTTACACTGATCTAATTGAATAGCAGCAGCTGGATAAACCTGCCATGCATGTAGTTCATATGAACTGCATAAAAAAGCATCCGCAAGCGTTATAGTAGATATTGTTGTTTTATGTAAAAGTTTCTTAGCTCCGCTTGGAAATAAAAAATAAGCTGCTGCCCCACTACGATCCTGATATAAACGTCGTAATGTATAGCCTTTAGTCAGACCAATAAATTTTTTACCCAACCATTTACGTCTATATCTGGTTTCCAGTGTGACATAATCTATCTCTTCACCCTTATCAATCAGTTCATATAAAATTTCATGTACAGACTGAGATAAGAGAGCATCATCTTCCAATATTAACCAAGGCTTATTTGAATCAGCCACATATTGCCATGCTGCTTTATGACTTAAAAAACATGCAACTTCTGCAGGGCTTAATTTACGCTCCCACCCATTAGCTAAGAATTCATAATCTTGAGATGAAATATCTTTACAATCTACCGCTGACAATCTTTCCATTGGTAAATTTAAATTTACCAATTGTCGACGCTGAAAATCCAAACGTTCGGTAGATTGCTTTAAATTTATTACCAATGCAGAAATCATAACAATAAATTGGTTATAGACCTATCCTGATCTAAATATTAAAATTGCCGTTCAGCATATTAAATATAAATTAATTACAAAAATAAGATATTTTCAATTTCTGAAATACGATCAATACGACGCTGAACACTTTTTTTTCTAAGATGAAACCAACTATAACTTTTTTTTCTACGCTGTTCATCCTGAATACTCCGACTAGCTTGTAAATGCTCAATGTAAACGACTCCATTACTTTGTTTTAAATTACATTCACGATCAAATACCCAACAATATTCGATTGGTAATTCTGAAACATTATAATAAGGTTTTGATAAATTTTTATTGTTAGTTAAAATATCTTCCAACACTTTTTGATCCCAAACATTGGTTCTTTGTTTACATTTTTCATTCCACTCAACCATCAATTCCATAGCTCTAGATGTATCTTGTAAAAATAATGTACCCGACATCAAATGTCCATCCTGGATATCATGACAAACCGCAATATCACAGCTTATATCAGCCAGAGATTCTAACGGAGAGCGGTGAAATACTGCATCAACATCGACGTATAATATAGGGCCGCGTATTTCTGTACGCATTTTTTGAAGAAATGCTGCTTTAAAAGACGTATTTTTTATCCACCCCCCCTGATCATCAATAACTGTAATTTTAACCGGAATATCAAGTCGTGCAGCTGAAGCATATAATCTTTTTGCCTCGTGTGTATACAACTCATCTCTAGTATGATAAGCAACTACCGTAACATTTGATTCTAGTGAAGCTTTTATTTTATTATCAATTACTAATGGAAATGAAACTTTTGCCTTTTTAGCATAAGAACTCCATGCACGTTTCCGTTTTAATATAAACATCTAAAGACCTACTTTTAAATCAAAAAATGATAATTTAAAGTGTAATGAATTTTTCTATTCATTACAAATATCGTTATATATTATTTGTTAAATTGCATATTATGAAGAAAAGCGTAATGACCATTTTTTTCAAGTAACTCTTTATGCTTACCTTGCTCGACAATTTTACCTTCATGCATAACTACAATATTATCGGCATTCTCTATAGTAGAAAGTCGATGTGCTATTACTATAGTAGTCCGATTTTTCATTAATGTATCTAAAGCAGACTGAACTAATCGTTCTGATTCAGTATCTAATGCACTGGTAGCCTCATCTAAAATTAAAATAGGTGCATCTTTTAGTAATGCCCTTGCAATAGCGATACGCTGACGTTGACCACCAGATAGCTTCATCCCCTGATCACCAACCTGAGTATTTAATCCCGAAGGCATTTTATTGATAAATGACCATGCGTTTGCAGCTTTAGCAGCCTGAATAATTTCTGTTTCAGTTGCTTTTGGAGATCCATAAGCAATATTATTAGCTATAGTATCATTAAATAAAACCACATCTTGACTGACTAAAGCCATTTTAGATCGTAGACTTTTTAAGTCAAAATCTTGAACATCTATTCCACCAATACTTAATTTACCACTGGTAACATCATAAAATCGTGGTATTAAATTAACAGTTGAAGTTTTACCACATCCAGATTCTCCAACTAATGCTACTACTGTACCTTGTTTAATTGTTAAATTAAAATGATTAACAGCTTCTTTGTCACTTTTATGATAACGCAGCACAATATCATCAAAAACAATATCTCCAGTAGGTGACAATAGTTGTTTTGTACCTTGATCTTTTTCTGCAGGTTCATCCAGAAAACGAAATACACTATCGGCAGCCATCAGCCCCCCCTGAAGCACAGAAGCCATATTAGTAATTCGCTTAAGCGGATCAAACATCATCAACATTGCAGACAGAAATGACATAAAATCGCCAGCAGTAAAATTAGAATGTGTAGCTCTTCTGGCTGCAATATACAGAATGATGGATAAAGAGGTTGCGATCATTAATTGAGTAATTGCACTACCTATTGATGTATAAGACTGCCTTCGAACAGCTAAACTTCTTAAGGTTTTATTGGTTGTATCTAACCGCTTTTGCTCATATTCCTGTCCGCCATATACGCGGACTACTCGAGTACCATCAATAGATTCAGACAATATTTGCATAACCTGCCCTAAATCATTCTGGCTTTTCGATGCCAATCGTCGAATACGTTTATTAATTACTCGCACACACCAGCCAATTAATGGAATTGTAACAAATGTAATCAATGTTAATTGCCAATCAAGATAAAATAACCAGATTAACAAACCTAAAACAGTTACCCCGTCTTTGGCAAAAACAGTTATGACATCGAAACCAGCCGCAGTAATCCCTTTTGCATCATTAGTAATACGTGACATCATTCGCCCACGGCTATTTTCTTGATAATAGCTAATAGGCAACATCATCATTTTTGCAAATAAATCTCTTTGAATTGATTGCACCATTCGATTTGAAATATAAGCGCTGGTATATTCATTGATATAATTTGCAATTCCTCTAAAAATAAATAAACCTACAATTTCCAGAGGAATCCATTTCATAAGCTCTAGATTTTTGTCGACAAACCCATTATCAATGATAGGCTTGAGTAAAGAAGCAAATAAAGGCCCTGTTAAACCGACAACAATCATAGCAAGCACGGAAATAAAAAAATATTTCAATAATCCGCGCATATAAGGAAACAATCGTTTATACAACTTTCCCGAAGTATACTGAGCACTTGTTTTGTTTCTGTTCATTCGATACTATCACTAACTAAATTTCATTTTAAGATTTTAATAAAGTTGCTAAATCATTAGCAACATCTTCCCAATTCCTAAGTTGTGTATGTTTTATTTTATTTTCCAGACTTTTCCGATAATCCGGTTGATAAACTAATTTCTCAATTGAGCTAGCAATGCTTTCAATCGAAAAAGGATCACAATACTCAACTAAATTCATTCCAACTTCTGGTAAAGAAGTTCCATCAGCTACTACAGCAGTTTTTCCATAACCAAGAGCTTCTCCGACTGGGAGACCCCACCCTTCCGATACACTTACCATAGCGACAAATAAACAGTTTTTGTACAATATATCTAATTCTTCATCTTTAGCATTTTCTAATACTGAAACGTACCCATATAAATTGGCAGTTGAATTTAATAAATTCCAAAGATTATCATTATTCCAACCCTTTCTTCCTAACAATACTAAACGCGGTAAATCATAATACCCTTTTTCTAATAAATATTTCCATGCAAGAACTAATCGCCAAGTATTTTTTCTAATTTCAATTGTACCAACACACAAGATGTATTCATAACTAAGAACATTTTTGTAAATGGCATCTAGTCCACTTATTTTCCTTAATGGTTCCGGAACTGCAAAATCCTTATCGCCTATACTACCTTCTGTGTTAGTTTTATTATACGTTGAAATACCGACTTGAACTAAAGGGAGTGTGATAATTTCTTTTTTAATGCTATTTTTATTTAAAAATTCACGTAATTCCTTTTTAGTGCTTTCAGAATCTACTAAATAAATATTTGTATATTCAGTGGATTGAATTAGCCATTTATAAAAATTAGTTGTAATCTCAAAAGATAATACGAATTGTGGAGAATTAATCGGAATTAAATCATATACCATTGTAATTATTTTAACATTTTTAAGTTTTATCTTATGGTACATTTTTACGTTTTCAGCACGCCAAGTAGCGTCTATCAATACCAGTTGATCATTTGCCGTTATAATTTCTTCCAATTGAAAAAAATTATTTTTTAATTTATTTGAATTTCGAAATTGCCACCATTGTTCTATAGTCACACCTCTTTGATTGAAGAGTCGATGATTTTTAAAATAAGCAGCTATGTCTAAACGTGTCCTATGAAAATAGTACTTAATTTTATTCTGTCTATATTTGAAAATAAGACCACCAGCACCTAATATTCCTAACTCACTAAAAAAATTATATGTTAGATCAGGCGATTCCCAATGTTGAAAATTAGACTTAGTTAAATCAAAAGCTATATACTGCTGTTGATCAGGTCTATCCGCCACCTTAACACAACAAATCCAAACTTGCTGATTTTTTATTTTTTGAAATTCTTTTAATATCATAACAACAGCACGCTGTATACCAGAGTAACATCTATGTACATTTAGGTAATTTAACAGCTCACTAAGATCAAATATAATTTTAGAATCACTCATGAATATTCTCCTAATTTATTTAAATTCAATTATTTAGCATCCAATATAAAGTATCATTCAAATTAAAAGTTAATTCATTGTTAATAGTATTTAATAACAATTGATTATTGCCACATAATTTTTCTATTTCATTTTTTCGAATCAAAGAAGGGTTTACATTAATAGTGAGTCGATAATTGCTATAATTTTCACATATTGAAATAATATTCTTTAATGAATATTCTTTGCCTGTACAAACATTACATATAAAATTAGATAGTCTTTTTTCAATCAATTGTCGATATATTCGTACAACGAATCTTACATCATTAAATTCACGATATACATTAATATTTCCTAATTCAATTTCTTTTTTACGTAATTTAAAATGTTCTATTATCTTAGGAATTAAAAAATTATTTTGTTGACCAACTCCAGTATAATTAAAAGGTCTGGTGATAATAATAGGTAACTGATCCATCCATATTTTTGCAATATACTCCATGGCTAGTTTACTGACTGCATAGTCATTTGCAGGATAAAGATCATCTTTCTCCGATAAAACTGATTTATTACTATTACCATAAACATTAGCACTACTTGCAATTAAAATTGATTTGGGTTGTATATTTAACTCCGCAGTTATTGATAATAAATTACGAGTCCCTATAGTATTAACCTCGTAAATTTGTCGTACATTATTATGTCCAACATATGCAATTGCAGCCAAATGAATAATAATATCTGGCTGCACAGTTTCTAAACAAATGCGAATGGAATTTTCATTTAACAAATCAAGTATAAAGTAATTACTTGCATCTTTATTTGAACTAATGCCTGAACGATAAACTTCATAGCCAAATTCTTCCATTTCTGCTCGCATATACTTACCAGTAAAGCCTTCACTTCCTGTAATAAGTACTTTTAAAGCATCATCTTTACTTTTAGGCATTAAAATGAATATCCCTTTTTATTACGGTCTAAATCTGCATAAACCATCATTGAACATAGCTCCTCAAGAGTAGTAGTAGGTTTCCATCCTAAAACTTCTTTAGCTTTTTGTGGATTACCTATTAACAAATCTACTTCAGCTGGTCGATAATATTTAGGATTAACTTTTACTAATGTTTTTCCACTCATAGCATCAATACCGCGTTCATTTTCTCCTTCTCCAGTAAAATGCAGTTCATATCCGGCAATTTTAAAAGCCATTTCTACAAAATATCTAACAGTTTCTGTACGATTAGTAGCCAATACAAATGTATCAGGAGATTCTGCTTGCAGTATTCTCCACATTCCTTCTACATAGTCTTTAGCAAACCCCCAATCACGTTTAGCATCCATGTTCCCCAACTCTAAAAATGTTTGTTTGCCTAATTTTATTTTTGCAACTCCATCTGTGATTTTTCTAGTAACAAACTCCCGTCCACGTAATGGGGACTCATGGTTAAATAGGATTCCACTTGTCGCAAAAATATCATAACTTTGACGATAATTGACCGTAATCCAGTGAGCATATAATTTTGCAACTCCATAAGGACTTCGTGGGTAAAAAAGTGTTGTTTCTGTCTGAGGAACTTCCTGAACTTTACCAAACATTTCCGAAGTGCTAGCCTGATAAAGTCGAATTTCAGGATTTACTATCCTGATTGCTTCCAATAAGTTTAAAACGCCTAACCCTGTAATCTGCGCAGTAGTAATAGGTTGCTCGAATGAAACTCCAACAAAACTTTGTGCTGCTAAATTATAAATTTCATCTGGTTGTATATTCTCAATTAAACGAATATTTGCACTTAGATCTGTTAGATCAGACTCAATTAATGTTAGATTTTGATGATTTATAACTCCTAATTCTTCTAATCGCCAAAAGTTTACAGAACTTGTCCTTCTGTAAGTTCCAAACACAGAGTAACCTTTATTTAATAATAATTCAGCAAGATAAGTCCCATCTTGTCCAGTAATACCAGTAATAACTGCTTTTTTCATGCAACAATCACTCCAAAATAAAAATGCATCAAATAAACTTTTAAAAATAATTTAAAAATAAATAATAAAAAACAAACTAAATATTTACCCATTATTGCACTATTTATATGAATCAAATATATAAAATTTCAAATTTTTCTACATTTTACAAAGACGATTTCTTTAATTAATAATTATTATTAATATATTCATATTAGATTATAAATTTTACTAAATTTTTCAGTACAGCTTCAACCCATAAATTGCATAATAATTTTTTGTTATAAACTTTTCTTTATTAACTAGTTATTCTGGATTTGCTAAAAGAAATTCAATTTTTTCAGCCCATGCATTGGCATCATTAGGATAGGATCCACGTGATTAATAAAATTTTTGCCAATTTCGGAATAGATAATGTATTTGTAGCCAAGCAGTATTTTCCAAAAGCTAAACTTTCCACTACAGGTAGTTCATATCCTTCAACAATAGAAGAAAATAAAGTAAAAATAGAATTTTTATAAAAATGGATTAATTCACTATGTAACTATCCCCTAAAATAGTACAAACTCTAAGTAGAAAATTTTCTTCATTAACCCACAGAAGATTTAAATATTAAAAAGATAACTGAACATTAGATCGTAGCTATTTTAAAAGAAGCCGAAGCCGGTATCCCCGTAAAAGAACTCTACCGTAAATATGGCATGGTGAATTCAACTTTCTATAATTGGCGTGATAAATAGGGTGTTATGTAAATCTCTGTTATTGAAAGCTTAAAGAAACTGGAAACTAAAAACCGTAAATTTAAGCAAGTATTTGCTGAGCTGAATTTAAAATATCAGCTCCAGGAGGAAATTATAAAAAAGCTATAGTGCCTACCAAAGCATGTAAAACTTGTGCTGTGCAATTACAAAAAGTCATCCTATTACTATTGCTATGAGCTGCGCAATTGTTGGCTTAAGCCGCTGTGCTTACTATTATCAACCTAAATTATCGGATGACTCGGTGATTGTGTCAGTACTCAGTGCTATCACTGACAGACATTTACGTTGGGGCTTTCCCAAGTGTTTTAATCACATCAGAAAGTTCGGCTATAAATGGAATCATAACCGTGTTTATCGAGTGTATTGTCAATTAAAACTTAATCTCAGGGTAAAGCGTAAACAACGCATTCCTCTACGAAACCCAGAAAGGCTATCAGCACCCATTAAACGAGGTGAATATTGGTCAATGGATTTATTAATAGCTACAGTCGCAATCAACGCAGGTTTAGAACTTTCAATGTGATAGATGACTTAAATTGTGAGGTGTTAGGCATTGATATTGCAGGCAGCTTGCCGACTGGCAGGATTACTCGTTTCTGGATAAATTAGCCGAATATCATGGTCATCCAATAAAAATACGAGTAGATAATGGAGCGGAATTCACTCGAAATACTTTTATAACTGGACAAAGTCCACATGGTATAATCATAGATTATATTCAACCAATCAGACCATATCCAAACGGGTATATTGAACGATTATTTAATCACACCTATAGTACAAAGGTGCTAGATTTATATCTTTTTCATAATCTGGAACAAGCCAGAAAGGTAACCAAAGAATGGCTAACCAGTTATATCAACGAAAGGCCTCATGGGGCATTAAATAATATGACGCCGATTGAATATAAAATCCTAAAACAAGCAGTATGATTTTCTTCGTCAGTTTTGTACTAACTATGAGGTACTTACAACCATCGGGCACATTTTCTATAATTAATATTATATTTTAATATTAATTTAATTATTTAATTGATTTATAGAATTATTTAAAAACCAACCTTTTCTGCCGATAAAGATTAATTTTGATAAATTAGGGAGATTTCTTTTCATCAATTCCAAATAAGCTTTATTTAGTATCTGATAATTTTTCCTAATTTCAATAGTGGAAACATATAATATAAATGGCTGATCAATTAAATTTTTCCATTGTGAAATAACGCTCTTTAATTGAATATTATTTAATAATTGACACCCTAAAGGTACTATTTTAACAGTTGGGATGTGTAATTTTTGAATTCGTAAGAAGTTGTTCAGTTTTTATTCAACATCATTAGAGTTATAAAAAAAGAGTTTGCAACCTTTTCTGAACATTCTAAGTAATTAGAAAATAAAGATTGGTTTTCTTTCTTTATCAAAGATAGGGATGTTAAGAAATAATATCATAACAAAAATACTTACGACTTACATTCAATAATAATTGTTGCTTTCTTATTTTTAATTCATTAAAAACTTTTAATTTAATACCTAACCCAGCTGATATAAATAATTACCATCTTTAAAAGGATATTTTGTCCTGTTTAGATAAATCTGAAACGTATGAATTCGCTTAGATATACTATTACGTAATTTTTTAAAGATTGAAAAAGCATTTTTAGAGGGTCTATTAAATAATTGAATACTTTTTACATTTTCTATTAGATCAGACTGATAATAGTTTTTTTACATTGAATATTGGATCTTCTGCTAATTCGATAAACCCTTTTTCCGCACAATAAGTACAAAAATTTATCTTTTTCCTTTCGCCAGTCTTTGAAAAGCATATTTAAATATTTCAAATTCAGCACGAGATGTCAATCAAATCACATATGTAATATTGGATAAATGTAACCAAAGAATTTTATTACCTAAATCGATATTTTAAAATTTTATACAGATTAAAACTAAATTTATTTCTATTAACAACAAGTTGCCTGCTATGCGAATAATGATTTTTGTTTAATGTATGTACCACACAAGGGAGAACAGATGAAGAATGATTTGTTATTTCATACATTGAATAAAAAATTCCCAGTTTTTCTGTTACATTTACAAATCGATGAGGATAATCTTTTTTTATAGGTTCTATTGCACAAGTGTAGGCATATGGACCTGTTATTCGTAAAACCGCACGCTTCCCAACACCGTGTAGCCATGGATTGTAAACTTGTAAATTTCCTAAAACATTGTTTATTACCTGCCTTAAAAAAGGATGTCCAGATGCGGAAAGTATAGCCCACTGAATATCTTCCTGATAATTTAAATAGACAAGTTCTTTTGGCTGATGTGCTTGTTTATACCAATGAGAAAGTATGAAAACATCTTCTGGATACAATACACTATCTAATGGTTTAGTAAGCGTTGATTTAATATCTAAATAAACACCACCTGTTTTATATAAAAGTAGATACCTAAACAAATCTGCTCGAGCAGGGCCTAATTGCGGCGAAATAGATAAATATACATTTAATATTTTTTCACCATATTCCTTTAGAATAAAATCTTCAACTGCTTTATCGTCAAAAAATCGATAACTCCATGTCGGGTTCAATTCACGGATATGATTTATATTCTCTCGCCACTCTGACTTTAAATCACTCCAACTTTTATAAGTTTGATAAATAATTTTAGGTATTGAATTACCTGAAGATACAAAAGGTAGATTAAACGAGTGTCGACCAGTATTCAGTTTAAATTGATATTTTTTTATTGACATAATACGAAATTTAATTTAATCCAAAAAATAAATTACAAACTAATATTAATTTTATTTTAGTATATTTTCAATATTATACTTAAAATTGTATATCTATTTTTTATTCTGTAATAAAGTTTACTTTTTTTTATAAAAAATAATAATTTAATCTTTTTACTATAATTATTTTTTAAAATTTATCAATTTTCATATATATTTTTTATTATTTATTAAAATACTAATAATATATATAGCAAAAATAGTTTTTTGAAATTAATTTCTTTTAAAATCATCATCTAATCGTTCAATATCATCTTCTCCCGTGTATTCACCCACTTGTGCTTCGATTAATACAACAGGAATTTTTCCTTCGTTAGCTAACCTGTGAACATCCCCCATAGGTATATAAGTGCTTTCATTAGGACGAAGAAAACATGTATTTTCACCTATTGTCACAGTAGCCGTGCCTGACACTACTATCCAGTGTTCACTTCGATGCCAATGGCGTTGTAAAGATAGCCGTTTCCCTGGCTTTACTTCAATACGCTTAATTTTGTATCCTTCTACGTCATCTAAAATTGTATAACTACCCCATGGTCTATACATGGTTTTATGTTCAAGTAAAAGTTTCTGATTGTTTTTTTCTAATTCACTAATAATCTGTTTAACTTTTTGTGATGATCCTTTATTTGCAACTAACAAGGCATCTGGCGTATCTACAATTATGCAGTTATCTACATCTATTGCTGCTATGGTTCTACCATAACCCAATACCATATTATTATGACTATTTAAACCAATAAATTTTTGTTCTTTAGTGTTTCCTTGTTCATCTTTGGGGAGTATTTGATCTAACGCATCAAAACAGCCTAAATCTGTCCATCCAATTTGTGCAGGGATCATTTGGATTAGTTTTGAGTGCTCTAATACAGCATAATCGATACTATTTTCCGGTATATTTTGCATATCATTAAGCTGCACACGATTTTCATTACCAGATTCATCCCTATCTATATTGCTGTAAGCCTTTATACAAGCGTCCAAAATCTCGGGGGCATACTGTCTTAATTCCTTAAGAAATACTCCTGCTTTAAAACAAAATATACCGGCATTCCAGAAAAATTTTCCTGAAGATATATATTGCAAAGCTGTTTGAGCATTTGGTTTTTCATGAAATTTAATTACATCCAAAACTTCATTTTTAATTGATTCGCACTCAATATAACCGTAACCCGTCTCTGGGGAAGTAGGAGTAATGCCTATAGTGACCAGAAAATTTTCTTCTGCAGTTTTCTTGGCAACCTCTAATATAGCCTGATAATTTTGTTGCTGAGTAATGAGGTGATCTGATGGAGTAACTAAAACAATGTCATTTTCATTTAAATCTAAACAAGCCAAGGTGATTGCCGGCGCAGTGTTCCGTCCTACAGGCTCAATTAAAAATTTATAATTTTTTACATTTAAATAACTTAATTGCTCTTTAGCTAAAAAATACTGATCTGTATTTGTAATAAAATAAAAGGAATCACATGATCTTTGATTGTAATGTACCGTTTTCTGAAATAATGACTGACCGTCAACTAGAGGAATATATTGTTTAGGCTGTGAATTTCTGCTGATTGGCCACAGGCGAGTGCCCTGACCACCACATAGTACAATATTAATCATTTTGTTAAAAGCCTGTTATTTTACCAAAAATCCGACATAGATTATCATAAATAACCATATACAAAGATACTTAATAGTTTATAACATAAACTTAAATCTTACATATAAATTTTTTGTAAATTATAATACATTTTAATAAAATTCAATTATTTAGAGACTTGTTATGAATTTTTTGATTACAGGTGGAACCGGTTTTATTGGTTCAACAATGATTAAATTCTTGATTAATCAAACCAATCATTCCGTATTGAATATCGATAAACTTACTTATGCTGCAAATATTGATTCATTGAAAACTGTCTCAAATAGTCCTCGTTACCAATTCTGTCAAACTGATATTTGTAATCAGACTGAATTAGCTACCATTATCAAATCTTTCAGACCAGATATTGTGATGCATTTCGCAGCTGAAAGCCACGTTGATCGTTCTATTAATACACCAGAAACGTTTATTAAAACCAATATTATCGGTACATATACATTGCTGGAAATGGTTTTGAATTATTGGCAACAACTTGATTCAATTCATAAAGAGGCTTTCCGATTTCACCATATATCAACTGATGAGGTCTATGGTGATATAGAACATCCAAATGACTTTTGTACAGAACTATCGCCCTACAGACCTAGTTCACCTTACTCTGCCAGTAAGGCAAGTGCAGATCATCTGGTAAGAGCCTGGCATCGAACATATGGATTACCAGTTATTATTACAAATTGCACTAATAATTTTGGTCCGTATCAATATCCGGAAAAATTAATTCCCCTGACCATTTTAAATGCTATACGCAATATGCCGATTGAAGTATATGGTGATGGTAAACAAATACGTGACTGGCTGTATGTGGAAGATCATGTACGTGCCCTTTATCTGGTAGTCACAAAAGGACGAATTGGTGAAACCTACAATATATGCGGAAATAATCAATACCAGAATCTTGAAATTATTCAAATGATCTGTGATATTCTTGCACTAAAACGACCTGGCGATTATAAACAATTAATTACTTTCATAAATGACCGACCTGGTCATGATGTGCGATATGCATTAGACAGATCTAAAATTGAAGGTGAATTAGGCTGGAAACCCTTAGAGTCATTTTATTCATCATTATATAAAACTGTTAACTGGTATCTCAATAACTATTAAATAGTAAATTTTCACACTTTAATATATGTATTCTCTATATATATAAAATAGTTAAAATTTTTAGTATGCTCGCAATTGTATATTGATTATGAATATTATTGATACTCCGTTTGATGATTTATTAATTTTTGAACCCGATATCTTTTCAGACAATCGGGGCTGGTTTATGGAAAGTTTCAATCAATATCAATTTGAACAGGCTCTTCAGACTCGTAAACATCCCTGTCCTGTTTTTGTTCAGGATAATCATTCACTATCACACAAAGGGGTGATTCGCGGTTTGCATTATCAAACTACTCCACATGAACAAGGTAAACTAATTAGAGTAATTCAGGGACGTGCCTGGGATGTAGCTGTTGATATACGACCATACTCTGCTATGTTCGGTCAATGGTACGGAATAGAACTTTCTGCAGAAAATCATCGTCAGTTCTGGATACCAGCAGGCTATGCGCATGGTTTTATCGCTCTGGAAAACAATACTCAGGTTTTATATAAAACTACTGATTTTTATTCAAAAGAATGTGAGCGTTGTCTGTTATGGAATGATTCTGAGCTAGCCATTACATGGCCTATAAGCTCTGATATGGTAGTTAGCCAAACAGTTAAAGATGCTCAGGCACCAGATTTCGCACATTTTAAACGATATATATTAGGTTAAGACCTTTATTTTATTTTAACAATACCATTAACTTTATCATTTGAACTACAATTAATTCATCGTTCGATACTGCTTGGATAAATGGTTTCCGGGAATGATTTTAAATAGTTCCTGTGAAAATTCAGGCGTGATACTATTACATCTTCTGTGATTCAGTTTGTTCGGTATAAACTTATTATGATGGCTGTTCCTTTAGGTATATGGCTTGTTTGGATTATTTTACTTTTATTAATATCTTTTTTGGTTTATTTAATATCTTATCAAAAGTTACTAAAGGAACGCCAAGCCGGACATATTCTCTTATCTGAAGCCCAAAATGATCTAAGTCGAATCCAGGCAGAAGTAAATAATCTACACCAAATCAATCAGAATTATAATGCTGAGCTTTGTAATTGCCGCCAAGAGTTACAGATCGTACATAAACGTTTAAGTGCAGCCGAAGCTGTTAATGCTCAATTAACCGATACTCAGAGTGCTTTAGAGCGGGAACAGCAAATGTGCCGGTCTGTTTCTACCCAACTGGCAGCAGCAGAACAGCAACTACAAGACTGGCAGTTACGTAGTGAGGAATGGCATTTGCGTGAAGAAGAGTTTCTAAAGGTACAGGAAGAATTAAATCATGTGCGTGTGGAAAATAGCCGTCTGACTACACAGTTAAAGCATGAACGTGAAACTTATGATGAAAAGCTGACTTTGCTTAATGAAGCCCGTGTTAGTCTGATTGATCAGTTTAAATCACTGGCCAATGATATACTTGAAGAAAAAAGTAAACGTTTCAGTGAACAGAATCAAACCAGTCTTAATCAGTTATTAACTCCCTTACATGAACGTATGCAGGGATTTAGTCAGCTTGTACAAAATACTTATGAAAAAGAAGCTAAAGAGCGCACTACTCTTGAAACTGAACTGAAACATTTACAGCAGTTAAATGCGCAGCTGCACAATGATGCTAAAGCACTTACAGATGCATTAACTGGTACCCAGAATAAAAATCAGGGTAACTGGGGCGAAATGATTCTGGAAAAAGTGCTGGAAAATTCAGGTTTACATAAGGGGCGTGAATATGTTTTACAGGCATCCTCTACTGTTATTGATGAGGATGGCCGGCAGCGCCGGCTGCAACCGGATGTTCTGGTGAATTTACCGGAGAATAAACAGATAGTTATTGATGCCAAAACTTCGTTAACTGCTTATGTACGCTATACTCAGGCAACAGATCCCGGTTCTGCGACCAAAGCACTGGCAGCCCATATTCAGTCGGTACGCCAGCATATTAAGGATCTTTCAGCTAAAAGCTATGATGAAATTGACGGGTTAAATACACTGGATTTTGTGTTCATGTTTATTCCGGTTGAACCTGCATACTTACTTGCCTTGCAACAGGATAATCAGCTTTTTGATGATTGTTTTCAGAAACGGATTATGCTGGTCGGACCCAGCACCTTACTGGCGACATTACGTACAATTGCGCATATCTGGCGTAATGAACAGCAAAACCAGAATGCTTTGGCTATAGCCAAAGAAGGCGGCAAACTATATGACAAATTTGTTGGTTTTGTGAATACGCTTGAAGGTGTAGGTAAAAATCTGGATCAGGCTCAGGGACAATTTCAGAAAGCAATGGGGCAATTAGTAAACGGACGTGGTAATCTGGTAAGTAAAGCCAATAAATTACGTCAATTAGGTGTACAAAGCGGTAAAATTTTACCAGAACATTATCAAATCTCAGAAGACGACGAGGAAGAACTAACGCTGTCTATTCCTGATTCACTTTGAAAAAAGTTCGCCATTTATTTTAATGTATTGATGATTTAAATATGATTTTGTTTAAGTATATATCAGCAACTTAAATTATAAACTAACTTACAAGAGCTGTTGACAGACAGTATTTTTAACCATCTTGCCAATTACATAAATAATTAATATTTATGTAGTCTTTCAGGCATATATCATTTGATGCTGGATTGTATCCGAATGACTCAAACTGATTCTCAATCATCTGTTCCATTATTACGCAGAATTTTTAGCCGACATATGCTGATATGTATATTTACAGGTTTCAGCTCCGGTTTGCCGTTATATTTTCTGATTAATCTGATTCCGGCATGGTTAAGTAGTGAACATATAGATTTGGCTACTATTGGTTTATTTTCCATTATCGGCCTGCCTTTTACCTGGAAATTTTTATGGTCCCCATTGATGGATTCAGTTAAATTACCATGGCTGGGGAGACGGCGTGGCTGGATGCTTATCACACAAGTTGCATTATTGCTGACTTTACTCGGTTACATCGGGCTTAATCCTAATCAGAATATGACAACTATAAAAATCCTGTCTGTGTTCGTAGCCTTTTTTGCGGCCAGTCAGGATATTGTTCTGGATGCTTTCCGGCGTGAAATATTGCAGGATAATGAGTTAGGATTAGGTAATACGATTCATGTTTATGCCTATCGTATTGCCGCACTTGTACCGGGTTCCTTATCATTGATTCTGGCTGACACATATCCATGGTCGACAGTATTCGCCATTACCGCATTATTTATGCTTCCTGGTCTATTTATGACGCTCTTTCTGGCACAAGAACCCAAACTTCCGGTAATTACTCATAAATCTTTTAAACAAACAGTTACTGAGCCTTTTAATGAATTTTTTAATCGTAAAGGTGTTGAAAGTGCGTTGCTGATACTGTGTTTTATTTTTTTGTATAAACTGGGTGACAGTATGGCTACTGCACTGGCTACACCTTTTTATCAAGCTATGGGCTTCAGTAATAAAGATATCGGTCTGATTGCTAAAAATGCCGGTTTGTGGCCAACAATTATTGCTGGCATTCTGGGCGGGATCTGGATGATTAAATTAGGTATTAATCGTGCTTTATGGCTATTCGGGCTGGTACAGGTTTTTTCTATATTGGGATTTGTCTGGCTGGCAAGTCAGGGACCTTTTGCCGTAATCGGTTTAAAGCAGCAGTTAATGCTGGCAACCGTTATTGGCGTTGAAGCAATTGGTGTGGGTCTGGGTACGGTTGCTTTTGTGGCTTATATGGCACGTGAAACCAATCCTGCTTTTACTGCCACACAACTGGCATTATTTACCAGTCTGGCAGCAGTACCAAGAACTTTGATTAATGCAACAACCGGTTATCTGATTAACTGGCTGGGCTACGTCAATTTTTTCTGGTTATGCTTCTTTCTGGCATTACCCGGTATGCTGTTATTAATAACAGTTGCGCCATGGAATAAAAACGTAACAGATACTTAGTACTGCTTGTACATATAATTAAACTAAAAAGAGATTATCAGAACTTAGTTTGTGCCTGATTCAAAAGCCAATTGGCAAACTGAATGATCTGGTTCAATTCAGAATATATAATTCTGCATATTTGCATTAAAGCTTCAATAATCAGGTTTTGCAGGATAAATTTGAACTCTTTGTCAGTTAAATGCAAGCCTGATTAGCGTAAATATGGATTATGCAGTTTCTCATGACCGATAGTAGTCATAGGACCATGCCCCGGCAAAACACGAGTACTATCTGGCAAAGTTAGTAGTTTACTTTGAATCCCATGAATTAAATCAGCATGATTTCCGCCTGGAAAATCAGTACGGCCGATAGATTCACGGAATAAAACATCACCAGCAATCAATAAATTATTTTCCTGATTGTAAAACACAACATGACCGGGCGTATGACCGGGTATGTGATAAACAATAAATTTATGTTCACCAACGGATAATTCATCGCCATCTTCCAACCAGCTTGTGGGAGTAAGTGGTTTACTAACCGGAAAACCATAATTAGCGGTAATTTCAGGTAATGCCTGCAACCAATAATCATCAGACTGATGCGGCCCCAACACAGGGACACTTTGCTGCTCAGTTAAATCGGCTACACCACTGGCATGATCAAGATGTCCATGTGTTAACCAGATAGCCTGCAGTTTAAGCTGGTGCTGGCTGACTGCAGATAATAAACGTTCAGCCTCTCCGCCAACATCAGTTAGTACAGCTTCCCTGCTGACATCATCCCAAAGCAATGCTGCATTTTGTTGAAATGGTGTTACTGGTATCACTTGAATTTGTAAAGCCATTATTTTCTCTTATTTTGCTACAAATTTATAAGAATAGTGCTTTGCTTAAAAAATATATACTCATGAATAATAGTAAACAGGCAAAACATTGTTTCAGCATTGTCGGTGAAAGCCGATGAGCTACTTTAGCACCCTGTTTGGCAGTGATAAAGCTCATAATACTTATACCAATAAATGCGTAAATATGAACATAACCAATGGTATGAGCTATATCAATGTGTTCATGCGCTCCAAAGAATATAAAGCCTAATGCCCCAGCAATCGCAATCGGCAAACCACATGCAGCGGAGGATCCTACTGCCTGTTGCATTGCTATTCCGCTTCGATTCAGATAAGGCACTGTTAAACTTCCGCCTCCGATACCAAATAAAGCAGATGCCAAGCCAATAACAACACCTGCACACCAGTGCCAGCATGGATTAATTAACGGTCTGTTCTGTCTGCTGGATTTTACCCGGGCACTGCGAAGCATATTGCCGCCAACAAACAAAGTAAAAATACCGATAACCAGTTGCAATTTCTGACCGGATAAAGCATCGGCAATAGCCGCACCTGCGAATGAGCCAAATACAAGTCCGGGAGTTAACCGTCCTACCACCGGCCAGAGCACTGCATGATTTTTATTATGAGCCAGCATGGAACTGACTGATGTAACCATAATAGTGGCTAAGGATGTGCCAAGCGCAAGATGCATGGTGACAGCCTCACCATAGCCCGCATGCATAAAGACTATATAGAGTATAGGAACAACAATTAAACCGCCGCCTACTCCGAACAGACCGGCAGCAAAGCCGGCTACCGCACCGATTATTAAATAAGCAAGCAGTTCCATAGATTATTTTTTTGCTGCACTAATACTGTATATTAATGGCGAAAGTGGCGTACTCCGGTTACGACCATTGCTATACCATGCTCATTGGCTGCATTAATCACCTCTTCATCCCGTACAGAACCGCCAGGCTGAATAATGGCTTTAATACCCTGCGCAGCAATTACATCTACGCCATCTCTGAAAGGAAAAAATGCATCTGAGGCAGCACAGGCACCTGCCAGCTCAAAACCTGCATCCTGTGCCTTACGGGCAGCGATTCTGGTTGAATCGACTCTGCTCATCTGACCGGCCCCGATACCGTAGGTTTGACCGTCTTTGCCAAAAACAATTGCATTCGATTTTACGTATTTCGCCACTTTCCATACAAACAGTAAATCATGCATTTCCTGTTCAGTCGGTGATCGTAATGTGACTACCTGCAATTGTGCTTTTTCGATCTGATGATTATCCGGTGTCTGTACCAGCAGACCACCGCCAACACGCTTTAATTCAAACTGATTGGCTCCGGCTGACAAGGGAATTTCAAGCACACGTACATTTTTTTTAGCAGCAATAATGGCTTTTGCCTCTGCACTGAATCCGGGTGCCATTAATACCTCAAGAAACTGACCGGTAACTGCTTCTACTGTTGCTGCATCTACCTCACGGTTAAACGCGATAATACCGCCAAATGCACTGGTTGTATCGGTAGCAAATGCCAGACGGTAAGCGGTTAACGTATCCGCTGCAACTGCTACTCCGCAAGGGTTAGCATGCTTAACGATAACACAGGCTGGCTGAGTAAAAGATTTAACAGCCTCCCACGCTGCATCGGCATCAGCAATATTGTTATACGATAATTCTTTGCCTTGCAATTGCTGATAATTAGCCAGACTACCGGCAGCCGGTTTCACATCACGATAAAATGCTGCCTGCTGATGAGGATTTTCTCCATAGCGTAAATCCTGCACTTTCAACCAGTTCTGGTTATATTGCTGAGGAAAAATGTGTAATTGCGGCTTTCCGGACAGATTCTTATCGTCAATACAAGTCAGGTAATTAGTGATCATGCCGTCATATTGAGCTGTATGGGCAAAAGCTTTTCGTGCCAGATTAAAACGCGTTTGCATAGATAAACTGCCAAGCTGCTGTATTTCGGCAATAACGGCTTCATAATCATGATAATCTGTAACAATGGCTACATCCCGCCAGTTTTTGGCCGCAGAACGCACCATTGTCGGACCACCAATATCAATGTTTTCAATAGCATCTTCCAGTGTGCAGTCAGGTTTAGCTACTGTTGCCGCAAATGGATACAAATTTACACAAACCAGATCAATGGTTCCAATATCATGCTCTGCCATTTGTGCTACATGCTCAGGACAGTCACGCCGTCCCAGAATACCGCCATGAATTTTCGGATGTAATGTTTTAACCCGTCCGTCCAGCATTTCCGGAAAACCGGTATAGTCTGCCACTTCGGTGACAGCAATACCGGCATCAGCCAGTAAACTGGCTGTGCCGCCGGTTGACAGCAATTCAACTCCTAATTGTGCCAGCTGATGCGCAAATTCAATTACACCAGTTTTGTCTGATACACTCAGCAGTGCCCGTTTGATTACAGCCATAATTTCTCCCTTAATATGCGAATATTACTGATTTAATCCAGCAGATGATGCTGGATTAATTTTTTACGTAAAGTATTGCGGTTCAAACCAAGAATTTGTGCTGCACGTGTCTGATTGTTATCACATACGTCCATTACACAACGTAATAGCGGTAGTTCCATCTGCTGTAATACCATATCATATACTGCACAAGGTGTTTCACCATCAAGATCAGCAAAATATTGACGTACATTTGCCTCTATACATTGAGCGATACTAACTTTAGGCATTTCACTCATTTACATTTTCCTTATATAACTCAGGGCAAACTGCTTATTGCTCACGGTAATCACATGGCCACTCTGTTAATTGTGCTACTTGCCTGTCCAGAAAATCATTAACCAGCTGCAACTGTATTTGCGCATCATCTCTCGTATTCACCTGTCTGCGAAAAATTTCACCTTCCGGTAAACCAGACACATACCAGCCAATATGTTTACGGGCAATGCGCACCCCCGTAAATATCCCGTAAAAATCATGTATAGCAGAAACATGATTAACTATAATTTGCGCATGCTCCGCTACGGTCAGTGGCTGCGGTAAACAACCATGCTTATAGTAATGTACCAAATCGCGGAACAACCATGGCTGTCCCTGTGCAGCGCGCCCGATCATTACACCATCGGCGCCAGTTTGTTGTCTTATATCAATCGCTTTTTGCGGGCTGGTAATATCACCGTTAACCCATAATGGCAGATTTATCTGCTGTCTTACTTGTGTAATCAGATCATAACTTGCCGTTCCCCGGTACATTTGTGTTCGTGTTCGTCCGTGGATAGCAAGAGCAGCAATTCCTGCTTGTTCAGCTATTTGCGCAATGGTTAAAATATTACGATGATCATCATCCCATCCCAGACGGGTTTTCAGCGTTACCGGAACATCAACTGCGCCGACAACTGTTTGCAAAATAGTCTTAACCAGTGCTTCATTTTGTAATAGAGCACTACCAGCCAATACATTACATACTTTTTTTGCCGGGCAGCCCATATTAATATCAATTACTTCAGCACCACGGGCTACATTATAGCAGGCAGCCTCGGCCAGCTGCTGCGGATCACTACCCGCAATCTGTACTACCCTGACCCCGCTTTCACCGTCGTAGTCTGCCCGCTGCAAAGTCTTACGAGTTTTCTGTAAATAAGGATCACTGGTAATCATTTCACTTACAGCCCAGCCTGCACCAAATTCACGGCATAACTGACGGAAAGGTTTATCAGTTATACCTGCCATCGGAGCTAAGGCAAACGGAGTAGCAAGCTGATAACAACCAATTTGCATAATTGCTAAATCAAACGGAGAAAGAAGAATAAATATCTAAATATTGTACATTTTTTAGGCACTCACTCCAAATATAAATAATATTATTAACATAGTTCATTGATTAATTTAAAAAATTATTTATTAAATATAAAATAGTTTTAGCCCGCTAATACTATAGCCCAGTTTGTTTTCTGCAATTTGCTTTCAGATGTCCGAAATAGATATTTGCTGCATCGGTTAAATACTGATTAATCGATTACGAGTAAAATACTAACTAACAGGCCAGAATATAATAAATTTTATGCTATCTGCTTATATTTATCTCTACTGCAATAAAGCGACTATTTCAAAATGTCAGCACTTGGATAAGAAGATATAAAACAGCCTGTCGACTTGTTGGTCAAATAACCACAAGCAGATTACTGGTGATATTTAAAGTGATTTTAAGGCCTGCTGGCAATATTTATTTTATTTGCGAGTGAAGTTAGATGATTTTAGTTACAGTTAGGTGGCAGAATATATTGAAAGCTACAAATCCAGTCTATCCTACTAAAAGAGCAGCTTAATAAAGTTTTATTAAGATAAAAAACTCTATTAAGCTGCCTGATACTATTTAGATAACAATTATTCTATCCATTGAAGAATTTGTTGCTGAATTTTTTCTGCACTTAATCCCATTTGCGCTAACAATCGTGCTGTATCACCATGTTCAGTAACAATATCAGGAATTCCGAGTGTCAAAACGGGTTTAGTCAGATTATGCTGTACCAGCGCTTCAAGCACAGCACTTCCTGCACCGCCAATTTTACTGTTTTCTTCAAGCGTAACTATATAATCATGTTCTGCTGCCAGTTGTACTAATAACTCTGTATCCAGTGGTTTGACAAAACGCATATCTGCTACTGTAGCATCAATAGCATTAGCTACAGTCAGTGCCGGTTGTACCATACTACCAAACGCTACCAAAGCAATTTTACTTCCTTTGCGGCGTACTACTCCCTTACCAATTGCTACTGTGGACAAATCTGATCCCGCTTCGATACCGGTACCCGTACCACGCGGATAACGCACAGCCGCCGGCTGATTAAGCTGATAGCAGCTTGATAATAGTAAACGGCATTCGCGTTCATCACTAGGAACAGCAATTACCAGATTAGGTACACAGCGCAAATAGCTTAAATCATAGACACCCGCATGTGTCGGACCATCTGCACCGACAATTCCACCGCGATCAATAGCAAACAAAACCGGCAAATTCTGTAATGCCACATCATGAATCAGCTGATCGTAAGCACGTTGCAGAAAAGTTGAATAAATTGCTACAACCGGCTTCATCTGCTCACAGGCAAGTCCGGCAGCAAAAGTAACCGCATGCTGTTCTGCAATACCTACATCAAAATAACGTTCAGGGTAAAGCTTCTCAAACTCTACCAGACCACTGCCTTCACGCATTGCCGGAGTAATGGCCAGTAATTTATTGTCTGCTGCGGCCTGATCGATTATCCACTGACTAAAAATCTGTGTATAAGTGGGTTTAGCAGCCCCGGCAGATGAATGCAAACCCTGCTGAGGATCAAATGCACTGACAGCATGGAATGCAACCGGATCATTTTCTGCCAGTTTATAGCCATGCCCTTTTTTAGTAATAATATGCAACAATTGCGGCCCTTTACGGCTGCGCATTTCCTGCAATACATCTACCAGCTGAATCACATCATGCCCGTCAACCGGACCGGAATAGGTAAATCCAAAATTATCAAATAATGATAAAGTTTCAGAGCTGGTGCTTTCTTCAATCAGCCCCTTAATTTTATTTTCTACCCGCTGAGCCACATCCAGAGCACCCGGAACCAGACTCAGCACTTTTTCTGATTTGTGCTTGATAGATTTCACTAAGTCTTTTACATCATGCAAAGGATTTTTCGCTAAATATTTGGGTAAAGCTCCCACATTGGGTGAAATAGACATTTCGTTATCGTTGAGAATAACCAGCAAATCAATGTCCATATCTCCGGCATTATTCAACGCTTCAAATGCCTGTCCCGCCGTCATTGCCCCGTCACCAATAATAGCCACACTACGATTGGTTTTATGCTGTAATTTATCAGCAACAGCCATACCCAGAGCAGCACCAATCGAAGTAGAGGAATGACCGACGCCAAACACATCGTATTCAGACTCGCTTCGTTTAGGAAACCCAGCCAGACCACCGCATTGCCGCATTGTATTCATGCGTTGCTTACGTCCGGTCAGAATTTTATGCGGATAACTCTGATGCCCTACATCCCAAATCAGATGGTCATATGGCGTCTGATATACATAATGCAAAGCAACAGTTAACTCAACTGCCCCCAGATTACTGGCAAAGTGTCCACCTGTTTTACTTACTGATTCCAGTAAATAGGCGCGTAATTCATCGGCCAGCTTAGGTAACTGTGTTTTTTGTAAACGACGAACATCCTGCGGTAAATCAATGGTATCAAGCAGTGGTGTAGGATTCATGATCAGACTTTGCTTATTATTAATTTATTAATCCGGGTGACAGATCAAATACCTGCCAAGTAAATGCAGAGTAATTATATACCAGCATACCCCCTGCACGGGGGTATTTCATTGTATGACGATAAATTATTTTTATCCGGATTCATCCAAATAATTTAAGTCAATCAAAACAATTCAATCTTAAATTACCAATCAACACTATTGAATTACTCACGATGATAAGGATGATTATGCAGAATCGACTGTGCACGATAAAGCTGCTCTGTCAGCAATACCCGCACCATACCATGAGGTAAAGTAAGACTGGAGAGCCGCAATAACAAATTCGCCCGCTGCTTTAAACCATCAGTCATACCATCGGCACCACCAATAACAAAACACAGATTATCACCCTGATGCTGCCATTTTTTTAACCAGTCAGCGAGTTCCATCGAAGTAGGGGCTTTTCCGCGCTCATCCAGAACTATCAGGTAACTATGCGCAGGAATGGCTGTAACAATACGCGCCTCTTCTGCAGCCATTGCCTGCGCTGTACTAGTCCCGGGACCACGTTTTTCCGGCTTGATTTCTTTAAGCTGAAACTGAATTTCACGACCAAATCTTTTACTGTAATCGGTCACAGCATAATCTACCCATTGCGGCATTTTCGTTCCTACCGCCAGCACAGTAATATTCATTCAATTCCAGTAAAATGAGTATCCGGCACAAATCAATCTGCAGCCTGCCATGGCTTAGCTGCCCCAGCATGAAAGGAAGGTTTTTCACCACCCCACAAAGCTTCAATATCATAATAATCGCGTACTGCTGGCTGCATAACATGCACAACCAGATCACCAGCATCAACCAATGCCCATTCACCGCTATCAAGACCTTCAGTGCTGATAATTTCATAACCAGCCTCCTTCAAATCGACAGCCACATTATTGGCCAGAGCCTTTACCTGACGTGTACTGTCACCACTGGCAATAATCATGCGTGAAAACAGCGAAGTTTGTGCTGAAGTATCCAGCACAATAATATCTTTTCCTTTAATATCTTCAAGTGCATTAACGCTAACGGCTACCATATTTTCCCATTGAGCGATAAGATTTTCATCCATATAGTAAAATACCCTATTATGTTAAAAGCATTTCCAGCTTAGAAATACTCTATAAATATAAATTATGCCTGATAAAGACCTTCATGGTCGATATATTCAGCCACAGTCTCCGGAACATCATCATGATAACCTGATGACCATTTTGCACGAATATCAGTTGAGCTGACTGGTAAAAATGACGTTTGTAATAAAACTGCACGTCCGCCATCACTACCATCCGGTACAGTCATATTTTTAGCCAGAGCATCTGGCAACCATTGCTGCAATGATTCCGGCAAATCGGTTAATCTCTGTTGACCGCGCTGAGCAATTGCCAGATTCACACTTTGTAGCAGAGCCTGATAACGATGCCAGTGAGGTAATTGCAACAATGAATCCATTCCCAGCAACCACCATAACTGAGACTGCGGAAATACCTGACGAAACAGAGATACCGTATCAATAGTATATGTAGGTCCATTACGTAGTACATCGCAATCAGACACACTAAAACGTTTGTCTGTACTAATTGCCCTTTCCACCATAGCAAGACGTTGTAGTGCCGGTGTACAGATAACCGTCGGTTTATGATACGGATCACCAGCCGGAATAAAAATAACATTATCCAGCATTAACTCATCGGCAAAACCCTGTGCAATATGAATATGCCCATTATGCGGAGGATCAAAAGTACCGCCGAACAAACCGATACGTTTCATACTTTATTTCCGTTAACCACAATATTCAGCTTACCGGTAATCGGATGAATAACCAGACCATGTACCCTAATCTCACTGGGCATCAGAGGATGCTTACGTATCATATTCACCGAATGCATAATAGCATCTTCCACACAATCAAATTCAGTTAACCATTTATGGAAATCTACGCCGGCATTTTCCAGAATTTCAAGGCGCTCATCGCTGATCCCCCGGGCGCGCATTCGGTCAAGCATATCAGGCACATGTAATTCCTGCATGCCGCAATCATAATGCCCTATCACCATAATTTCAGTTACATTCATTTCAAATACAGCCACTAGTAATGAACGCATCACAGAACCCCAGGGATGGGTGACTAAAGCACCGGCATTACGAATTACCTTAGCATCTCCATTCTTCAATCCCAGAGCACGGGGTAATAAATCCAGAATCCGTGCGTCCATACAGGAAACAATCGCCAGATTTTTTTCCGGATATTTATCTGTAAAAAATTGCTCATACTCTTCTGCATCAACAAATCTTTGATTAAAGTCCATAATTTCATCGATTAAAGACATAATTTCTCCCTCTGCATTTATTTAATCGTTACATGAATCTTATTACATTGATACATCAGCCCGAAGAACAAAAACCATAAAATATTTAGGCAGCCCAACGGCTGCCTGTTAACAAACCGAACTGTCTATGCACCTAACCAGAGCAATTTAAAAGCCCATAGTACAGCAATAATCCACACCATATAAGAAACTTCTTTAACTCTGCCACAGAACAGTTTAATTAGTGCATAACTAATAAAACCCATTGCAATACCATCTGCAATTGAATAAGCGAAAGGCATAAAAATCAGTGTAAAAAATGCTGGTGCAGCTTCAGATACATCTTTCCAGTCAATTTCCGTCATACTGCGCATCATCAGTACACCCACATATAACAAAGCAGGCGCAGTTGCATATGCCGGTACACTGGCAGCAAGCTTGGAAAACCACAAACTGGCCAGCATCAGAAGACCAACCACCACTGCTGTCAGACCTGTACGGCCGCCTGCAGCTGCTCCGGCTGCCGACTCTACATAAGCAGTAGTAGAAGAAGTACCCAGCCCGGCACCGACTACAATTGCCGTTGAATCGGCCAGCAACGCTTTTTTTACCCGTGGTAATTTGCCATCCACCAACAAACCGGCGCGTCCGGCAACACCAATCAGAACACCGGTACTGTCAAATAAATCCACAAAGAAAAACACAAAAATAACGCTAACCAGACTCATGTTAAATAAATCATGAAAATCCAGCTGTAAAAAGGTAGGAGCCAGAGAGGGTACCGGCGCAAATACTCCCTTAAATTCATTAAGACCTGCTACTGAAGCAATAGCCGTAATTACCAAAATACCGATAATAATTCCGCCACGTATGCGGAAATGCTCCAAAGTAACGATAAAACAAAAGCCCACGATCGTCAGCAACACCTGAGGAGAATGAATATCACCCAGACTGACCAGAGTGTCCGGATTAGATACCACTACTTTGGCACTTTTGAGCGCTACCAGAGCCAGAAATAAACCAATACCGCCGCCAATAGAATACTTGAGAGAATTCGGTAGTGAATTAACAATCGCTTCGCGCACCTTAAACAGGCTTAAGATAATAAAAACAATACCAGAAACAAAAACTGCACCCAGTGCTACCTGCCATGATATACCCATACCTTTTACAACAGCATAAGTAAAATAAGCATTCAGTCCCATACCGGGCGCGAGTGCGATCGGATAATTAGCTACCAATCCCATCATCATGCAGGCAAAAGCTGAAGAAATACAGGTAGCCACAAATACCGCACCAAAATCCATTCCCGCATCCTTAAGAATGGAAGGATTAACTACCAGAATATAGCTCATTGCCAGAAAAGTAGTCAGACCGGCTAACACTTCAGTGCGCACACTGCTGCCACTTTCTTTAATTTTAAAAAAACGATCCAGAAAAGAAGTACCCGCTGGGCTCATGCCAATTCCTTTTAATACCGAACAAAGGCCAGACAAAACCGGTTATCATTAATAAATGTTTACTGATAACCAGACGAAAAACAAATAAATATAGCATTACATTCCGACAACAAGCACAGCCTTTATACTGTATTAATGTACATGTTCCGGTATCCAGATAAATGGATTAATGCGGCGTTTCCCCTTATTAGAAAGATTAATCATTTAATCGGCTAAAACCATTTTCCCGCGTAAAGAAAAAGTATGTGCCTCAGTGATTTCCAGCTCTACCATCTGATTAATCAAACGAGGATGCCCCGTAAAATTAACTACCCGGTTATTTGCTGTACGCGCCTGTAACTGATCAGGATCTTTTTTAGACACACCTTCTACAAGACAGCGCTGTACACTGCCAAGCATAGATTGATTAATACGCGCTGTCTCAGCTTCAATCACTGTATTTAATGCTTCCAGACGACGTACTTTTTCAGCATGAGGAGTATCATCCGGTAAATTTGCTGCCGGTGTTCCCGGACGTGGGCTATAGATAAATACAAAGCTCAAATCAAAAGCCAGGTCTTGTACCAGCTTCAGAGTTTGCTCAAATTCACGCTCAGTTTCCCCCGGAAAGCCAACAATAAAGTCTGAACTTAAACATAAATCCGGCCGGATAGCCCGCAACTTACGGATAATATGTTTATACTCTAAGGCTGTATAGCCACGTTTCATTGCCATTAAAACACGGTCGGAACCAGACTGCACCGGAAGATGCAAATGTGATACCAGCTTAGGTAAATCACGATAACATTCAATAATTGCATCAGAAAATTCACGCGGGTGGCTAGTCGTAAAGCGCATACGTTCAATACCGGGTATCTCATGCACTATACGCAGCAACGTTGCGAAATCACAGATTTCACCATCACCCATATCGCCGCGATAGGCGTTTACGTTTTGTCCCAGCAGATTAATTTCTTTGACACCCTGTTGTGCCAGACCGGCAATTTCAGTAAGCACATCGTCAAGTGGACGTGAAAATTCCTCTCCGCGCGTGTAGGGTACAACACAAAAACTGCAATATTTGGAACAGCCTTCCATAATAGATACGAATGCTGCTCCACCTTCAACACGTGCAGGTGGTAAATGATCAAATTTTTCTATTTCCGGAAAAGAAATATCTACCTGTGACAGACCACTGGTTTCTTTATCGAGAATCATTTGTGGTAAACGATGCAAAGTCTGAGGACCGAAAACCACATCCACATAAGGTGCGCGCTGAATAATCGCTTCACCTTCTTGTGAAGCCACACAACCACCGACACCGATAATTAAATCCGGATTTTTAACTTTCAAAGGTCGGATACGACCCAAATCTGAAAATACTTTTTCCTGAGCCTTTTCCCGAACCGAGCAGGTATTAAAAAGAATAATATCTGCATCTTCAGCCCTGTCAGTTCGTTCTAAAGATTGCCCTTCTGCCAGAACAGACAGCATTTTTTCACTGTCGTATTCATTCATCTGACAACCAAAGGTTCGTATAAATACTTTTTTCATAACACCTACAATAATTATTCAACCTGCGGATTATTAGGTCTTACTAATGCGTCCTGCTCTTCATCAGTCAGTACCCAGATTTCCTGAATCTGATTTGCTCTGTCAACGCGTACAGCTATCGTTTCATCTACAAACCGAAATAAATTGTTATAAGTAACAAAACGGTTATTTTTGTCATGAATACGTACAGTTCTGCTTAACAGTAATGTTTTATTACCTTTAACCAAACCCAGGCTCAAAGTACGTAACCATGCCTTTGTTGCAGTGCCTACCACGACCTGCCGACCTTCAGTTTTTTTTAATACAACTATATGAATGTCATTAGGTAAAACACGGCCTGCCCATACTAATGAAGAAGACATAAAAATCAGGCTCAACAATAATAAACGTAAATATTTCATGATTTCTCCTTGAATAACAATAGTCAGCTAAGAGTCAATAATTATACGCAGAAGAGAGAGAAACAGCAGCTTTTTAAAAAAGGGTTCTGAAAAGCTAAAACAATAAATACAAACTTATTAAATCAAAAAAACATTTAAATAGAATTACAGTAATAAACTTACACTAAACAAATAGTTTAAATTCGGTTCAGAAAATTAGTTTTTTATTTATGTATTGATTAATTCCTAAAAATAACTACATTTTCCGGCATCATAACAAAAAAATAAACTTACCCAATAATGAAAAATAGTGAATAGTACCTACTAAAATTTATAGATATATACAGAATTAATACAACATAACTACAAAATAAATACTCATTTTCAACCTATTCACAAAACCATAAAGCAAAAAATCAAAATGAAACAAGCCAGCCTAATGGCTGGCTTGTTTCTGAAGACTGATTACTCAGCTACAGCTTCAGATTCAGGTGCTTTCTCAACCAACTCAACCAGAGCCAGCGGAGCATTATCGCCTTTACGAAAGCCATACTTCAATATGCGCAGATAGCCACCATTCCGATTAGCAAAGCGCGGACCTAACTCATTGAATAATTTAACAACAACATCACGATCACGTGTGCGGTTAAAAGCTAAACGATGATTAGCCAGAGAAGGCTTTTTACCTAGAGTAATCAATGGTTCAGCTACACGACGCAACTCTTTTGCTTTCGGCAAAGTAGTTACAATTGTTTCGTGAGTTAACAAAGAATTAGCCATATTACGCAACATAGCAGCGCGATGACTGCTGGTGCGATTTAATTTGCGGTTACCATTACGATGACGCATGTCATTATCCTTTAATCATCAAACTTGTGGCTTTTCCAGACTGGCCGGCGGCCAGGCTTCCAGTTTTGAACCCAACGTCAATCCTTTGGAAGCCAGGACTTCCTTGATTTCGTTCAGAGATTTTCTACCCAGATTCGGGGTTTTCAACAATTCAGTCTCTGTGCGTTGAATCAAATCGCCAATATAGTAAATATCTTCAGCTTTCAAGCAGTTTGCTGAACGAACGGTCAACTCCAGATCATCAACTGGACGAAGCAGAATCGGATCAATCGGTGGTTCTTTCTCTTCTACTACGGTAACTGGGGTACCCTGTAAATCTGCAAAAATTGACATTTGATCAATTAAAATACAGGCCGCATTGCGAACTGCTTCTTCAGGGTCAATAGCACCGTTAGTTTCTATATCCAAAACCAGACGATCTAAATCAGTACGCTGCTCAACACGAGCAGGTTCTACTTCAAAGCTGACACGACTGATAGGCGAAAAGCTTGCATCTAGTTGAATAGCGCCGATACGTTTGTGGTCGTCTTTATTACGACGGCCTGACACAGACTCATAGCCTCTGCCTTGTTCAACCTTAATTTCCATATTAATACTACCACCTTCAGACAGGTGACAGATAACATGGTCAGGGTTAACAATTTCGACATCATGAGGTAACTCAATATCAGCTGCGGTAACAACACCGGCACCTGATTTTTTCAGACTTAAAGTTACTTCTGTGCGGCCATGCACTTTAAATACTACACCTTTCAGGTTCAGCAGAATATCAACAACATCCTCCTGAACACTATCAAGTGTAGAATATTCATGCAATACGCCTTCAATCGTTACTTCTGTCGACGCATAACCATTCATTGATGACAGTAAGATACGACGCAAAGCATTACCCAAGGTATGGCCGAAACCACGTTCAAAAGGCTCCATAGACACTTTGGCACGGGTAGCAGACAAGGTGTCAACGTCAATTTGACGTGGCTTCAAGAATTCGGATGTGTTTTGCATTTAACTGTCCTCACTTAACCAGCTTTATTTAGAGTAAAACTCTACCACCAGCTGTTCATTAATATCGCCGCTCAATTCAGTGCGATCTGGCATGTTTTTGAAAACACCTTCCAGCTTGCTTTCTTCAACAGAAACCCAGCTTGGTAAACCGATCTGGCTGGCAAGGCTGAATGCTTCCTGAATTCGCACCTGTTTTTTGGCTTTTTCGCGAACAGCAACCACATCACCAGCTTTCACCTGAAAAGAAGGGATGTTTACGACCTGACCGTTCACGGTAATGGCTTTGTGAGATACCAACTGACGGGCTTCGGCACGAGTAGAGCCAAAACCCATACGGTATACCACGTTATCTAAACGAGATTCCAATAACTGAAGCAGCAATTCACCAGTCGAACCTTTACGACGGGCTGCTTCAGCAAAATAACGGCGGAACTGACGTTCTAACACACCGTAAATACGGCGGATTTTCTGTTTTTCACGTAATTGCAGACCATAGCCGGACAAACGCGGTTTCTTTGCGCCATGCTGGCCGGGAGCAGAGTCTAGTTTACATTTTGAATCCAGAGAGCGACGTGCACTCTTCAGAAACAGATCTGTGCCCTCACGACGGGCTAATTTACATTTCGGGCCGGTATAACGTGCCATACTCAAATACTCCTGTTAGATACGACGTTTTTTAGGTGGCCGACAACCATTGTGTGGCAATGGAGTAACGTCTGTAATACTGGTAATCTTGAAACCAAGAGCGTTGAGCGCACGCACAGAAGATTCGCGACCAGGACCCGGCCCTTTAATACGAACTTCCAGATTTTTTACGCCATACTCTTGGGCAACTTTACCAGCTGCTTCTGCCGCAACCTGAGCGGCAAATGGTGTGCTCTTACGTGAACCTTTAAAACCAGCACCGCCAGAGGTAGCCCAAGATAATGCATTGCCCTGACGGTCAGTGATAGTAATGATGGTATTATTGAAAGATGCATGTACATGCACAATACCTTCACTTACGGATTTACGTACTTTCTTGCGCACACGAGCTGTGTTTGCTTTAGCCATTATTATTCCTTATCAATTATTTCTTGCCTGCGATCGCTTTACGCGGACCTTTACGCGTACGCGCATTGGTACGGGTACGCTGACCACGGCACGGTAAACCACGACGATGACGCAGACCACGATAACAGCCCATGTCCATCAGACGTTTGATGTTCATGGTTACTTCACGGCGCAGATCACCTTCCACATGGTATTTGGCAATCTGTTCACGCAAAGCATCAAGCTGAGTCTCGTCTAAATCTTTTACTTTAGTGCTCGGCACAACGCCGGCAGCTTCGCAAATCAGTTTAGCGCGAGACGAACCAATACCATAAATAGCCTGAAGGCCAATTACGATATGGGCATTGTTAGGGATATTTACCCCTGCAATACGAGCCATATTTTTTCCTTAGGGCAAAAGTCTGTCACTATAACACAAAGACTTATGGTTATCCAATTAGCCTTGACGTTGTTTATGACGAGGGTCAGTACAAATCACACGCACAACACGATTGCGACGAATGATTTTACAATTACGGCAAATTTTCTTTACCGATGGCTGAACGCGCATATTATTTCCTTTCTACTCTTAGCGGGCGCGGAAAACGATGCGGGCACGAGTCAAATCGTACGGAGTCAATTCCACGGTCACTTTGTCACCGGGGGAAATACGAATGTAATGCATGCGCATTTTCCCGGAGATATGACCTAAAACGACATGATCGTTTTCAAGTTTAACTTTAAAAGTTGCGTTGGGCAGGGTTTCAAGAATTTCACCCTGCATTTGTATGGTATCTTCTTTAGCCATAATACTTAACGACGTGATGATAATGATTTCATCGCAGAGCGCTTCATCAGATGTTCGTACTGACTACTCATTACATAAGAAGCGATTTGCGTTTTAAAATCCATGGTCACCACCACCAGAATAAGTAGTGAGGTGCCACCTAGGTAGAAAGGTACATTCATCGCAGAAGTCAGTACTTCCGGAATCAGGCACACGATAGCAATATAAATTGCGCCCCAAAAAGTCAAACGCAATACAACTTTCTCCAGATAACGGCTGGTTTGCTCCCCAGGCCGGATACCGGGAACGAAAGCACCACTTTTCTTCAGATTTTCTGCCATTTCCCTTGGACTGAACACCAAAGCCGTATAGAAATAACAAAAGAAGATAATAGTAGCTGCAAATAACAAAATATAAACAGGCTGACCATGTTGTAGGAATGTTGCCAGTTTCTGTAACCAACCATCCTGATTTGCTGAACCAAACCAACTTAACAGAGTAGAAGGAAACAAAATGATACTGGAAGCGAAAATTGGCGGAATAACCCCGGCCATATTCAGCTTAAACGGCATATGAGAGTTTTGCGCCTGCATAATGCGGTTACCTACCTGGCGTTTGGCATACTGAACAGGTATCTTACGCTGAGCACTTTCAATATATACAACAGCATATACCAGCGCTAACGCACCAACAATCAGAGCAACAGCCATCAGATAACTAATGGATCCCTGGCTGGTCAGCGTCAGCAAACGACCAACACCGGCTGGCAAGCCGGCTGCAATACCTGCAGTAATAATCAGCGAAATGCCGTTTCCTATACCACGCTCAGTAATCTGCTCGCCTAACCACATCAGAAACATGGTTCCTGTCACCAGACATACCATAGTCGAGAAGTAAAATTCAAATTTACCAGCAACAACTACATTTTGCTGGTAAACGAATGCAGCGGCAGCGAAGCTTTGCAAAGTTGCCAGCAAAACAGTGCCATAACGGGTATATTTAGTTAAAGTACGACGCCCAGCTTCACCTTCTTTTTTTAATGCTTTCAAAGAAGGAATAATTTCAGAAGCCAGTTGGATAATAATTGACGCTGAAATATAAGGCATTATACCTATTGCAAAAATACTGAACCGTTGCAGAGAACCACCGGAGAACATATTAAGCATACTTAATATGCCTCCGCCGGCACTTTCATACAATTTGGTCAAAGCAGCACCATCCACACCGGGCACTGGAATATGTGAACCGATGCGGAATACAACCAACGCACCAAGTAAAAATAACAGACGATTTTTTAAATCACCGAACTTTGAAAGTCCTGTTGCGGATTGCGGATTAGCCACTTGAGTCCTTGCCTTATTCTGCTACTTTACCACCGGCAGCTTCAATGGCCTGTTGCGCACCTTTGGTGGCCTTAATACCATTTAAAGTTACCGCCTTATCAATACTGCCTGATGCAATAATTTTAACATTCAAAGCAGTAGCAGGCACCAGTCCGGCCTGTTTCAGTACTAAAACATCAATTTGATCAACTGCAATTTTAGCTAGCTCATCTAAACGCACTTCAGCATTCAGATTAGCAGTCAGGGATTTAAAGCCGCGTTTCGGCAGACGGCGCTGCAAAGGCATCTGACCGCCTTCAAAACCGACTTTATGATAACCACCTTTACGGCTTTTCTGACCCTTATGGCCTCGGCCACAGGTTTTGCCTAAACCGCTGCCAATGCCACGGCCTACGCGGCGGGCCGCGTGTTTAGCACCTTCAGCAGGTTGAATGGTATTCAAAAGCATGTTACTTCTCCACTTTCAAAAGGTAGCTGATTTTGTTGATCATGCCACGATTTTCGGGGGTATCAAGCACTTCAACAGTGTGCTCGCGGTGACGCAAACCTAAACCGCGTGCACAGGCACGATGAGCGGCAATAGTGCCAATCAGGCTTTTAACCAGAGTAATGCGTATGGTTTTTTGCTCACTCATGATCTGCTCCTAAAATTTCTTCTACGGTCAGGCCACGTTTAGCAGCAATCTCAGCTGGCGTATACAGTTTAGACAATCCGTCCAAAGTTGCGCGAACAATGTTGTATGGATTGGTTGAACCATGTACTTTAGCAGAGATATTATGAATACCCATTGCATCAAATACCAGACGCATTGGACCACCTGCTTTCACACCATTACCTTCTTTGGCCGGTTGCATGAATACACGGGTTGCACCATGACGACCAATTACTTCGTGATGAATGGTACGTCCATTTAAAGGCACTTTGATCATATTGCGGCGAGCCTGATCCATAGCTTTCTGTACAGCCACAGGTACTTCTTTAGATTTACCTTTACCCATACCGATGCGACCATCGCCATCACCTACTACGGTTAAAGCCGAGAAGGCCATAATGCGGCCACCCTTAACCACTTTGGTCACACGGTTTACGGCAACCATTTTTTCAATCAGGCCGTCACCGCGTTCTTCAGTTTCGTGTTTTGCCATATTTCTGGTCTCCAGTTTATTAGAAGCTCAAACCGTTTTCACGGGCTGCCTCAGCCAAGGCTTTAACGCGACCATGGTATTGAAAACCAGAACGGTCAAAAGCCACTGCATCAATGCCGGCTGCTTTGGCTTTTTCAGCAATGCGTTTGCCAACCACAACAGCAGCATCTACATTGCTGCCATATTTAATGCTGGCACGTACATCAGCTTCAAGAGTAGATGCCTGAGCCAGTACTCGGTCACCTTCAGCGCTAATAACCTGGGCATAAATGTGATTATTGGTGCGGAAAACGCACAATCTCACTTTGTTCAGGGCTGCAATTTTGGCACGGGTTTTACGTGCTCGACGCAGTCTTGCTACATTTTTATCCATCAGTGAGCCTCAATTATTTTTTCTTGGTTTCTTTAATAACGACACGCTCATCCGCATAACGCACACCTTTACCTTTATAAGGTTCCGGCGGACGGAATCCACGAATTTCAGCGGCCACCTGCCCTACTACCTGTTTATCTGCACCGGCAATAATTATTTCGGTAGCAGAAGGAGTAGTAGCAGTAATACCTTCAGGCAATTCGTAGTTAATCGGATGAGAGTAGCCTAAAGAAAGATTCAATACTTTACCCTCAGCCTGAGCGCGATAACCCACACCAATCAGTTGCAGCTTTTTCTCAAAACCATTGCTCACGCCCACAACCATATTGTGCAACAAAGCACGAACCGTGCCAGATAAAGCATTTGCTTTTGTACTGTTATCATTGGCGGTAATAACCAGCTGACCTTCGTTCAATGCTACATTCACTTCAGCGTGCTGATGTAGAGACAATTCGCCGTTTTTACCTTTAACAATGATAGCCTCTGGAGAAAACTTTACGTCAACGCCAGCCGGAACCACTACCGGATGTTTTGCAATTCGAGACATGTTTTCTCCTTAGGCAACTACGCACAATAACTCACCGCCAATACCATTAGCACGGGCTTTACGGTCAGTCATTACACCTTTAGAAGTGCTCACAATCACAACGCCCAAACCATTCATTACAGAAGGAATGTCGTTGGAACCTTTATACACACGCAGACCAGGACGTGATACGCGCTGAATGCGCTCAATTACCGGCTGACCAGCATAGTATTTCAATTGTATTTCCAATGTCGCCTTGGTTTCAGCAGATACGGCGAAATCTTCTATGTAACCTTCTTCTTTCAAAACTTTAGCAATTGCTACTTTCAGTTTTGAAGAAGGCATACTTACAGAAGCTTTATTCGCACGCTGAGCGTTGCGAATACGGGTCAACATATCGGAAATAGGATCATGCATACTCATATTTTATACTCCTATTACCAGCTGGCTTTGATGACACCCGGAATTTCACCACGCATGGCGATTTCACGGATTTTGGTACGGGCCAAGCCGAATTTACGGAAATTACCACGCGGACGACCGGTCAAAGCGCAGCGACGACGTTGACGAATCGGAGCAGCATTACGCGGAATAGCCTGCAGTTTCAGACGTGCCTGAAAATGTTCTTCATCAGTCGCGTTAGCATCATTGATGATGGCGAAAATGGCTTCACGCTTTGCAGCATATTTTTTTGCCAAAGCTTCACGCTTCAGCTCACGATTAATAAGTGCTTTCTTAGCCATAATTAACCCTTAAACGGAAATTTGAACAGAGACAGCAGTGCTTTGGCTTCTGCGTCAGTTTTGGCAGTAGTGGTAATAGTAATATTCAAACCACGCAAAGCATCAATTTTATCGTATTCAATTTCCGGGAAAATAATTTGTTCACGCACGCCCATGTTGTAATTACCACGACCGTCGAATGATTTACCATTTACACCGCGGAAGTCACGTACACGCGGCAAAGCGATTGCAATCAGACGATCCAGAAATTCATACATACGATCACGGCGCAAAGTTACTTTGCAGCCAATCGGGTAATTATCACGGATTTTAAAGCCTGCAATTGACTTGCGTGCTACAGTTACTACTGGTTTCTGACCAGCAATTTTTTCCAGATCACCAACTGCATGTTCCATTACTTTTTTATCGGCAACCGCTTCACCAACACCCATGTTGAGGGTAATTTTTTCAATACGCGGTACTTCCATGATAGATTTGTAACCGAACTGTTTGGTCAACTCAGGAACAACAGTAGTGTTATAAAAGTCTTTTAAACGAGCCATTGATTACTCCTTAAGCTCCCACGGCGGCACCGGTAGATTTATATACACGGGTACGCACTACTTTGCCGTCTACAGTTTCTACTTTGATACCTACGCGGTCAGCTTTTTGGGTTTCCGGATTGAAAATCGCCACATTGGAAATAGCCAATGGCGCATCTTTGGTGATTACACCACCTTCAATCCCACGCATGGGGTTAGGTTTCTGGTGACGTTTAACACGATTTACGCCGTCAACAATCACTTTATCACCCAAAACACGCACTACTTTACCCTGTTTGCCCTTATCTTTACCGGCAATAATGATCACCTGATCACCAGTTTTAATCTTTTTCATTGCAACCTCACTTACAGTACTTCAGGAGCCAATGAAACGATTTTCATGAATCGCTCAGTACGTAGCTCACGGGTTACCGGGCCAAAAATACGGGTACCAATTGGTTCCAGTTTGGTATTCAACAGCACGGCTGCATTGTTATCAAATTTGATCAGTGCTCCGTCATTACGACGTACACCTTTAGCTGTACGCACTACCACAGCGTTATATACATCGCCCTTTTTAACGCGACCACGGGGAGCTGCGTCTTTTACGGCCACTTTAATAATGTCGCCTACAGATGCGTAGCGACGCTTAGATCCACCTAATACTTTGATGCACATTACGCGGCGCGCACCAGAGTTGTCAGCCACATCTAAGATGGTCTGCATTTGAATCATGTTATTACCTTTAAAAATCCAACTTAATTTACCGCTTTCAGTCAGCCTGTTACCACTCAATAGCTGTCTGAAACCATTAACGGTTCTAGTAAACCAGTCTTGGGTCCCGAAGGGAGAGTTCCGGCGACTGCCGGAGACTTTCAAGAAACTGAAAGTTAAGGAACGAAGTTTACAGACAATATCTGATTGTCGCAAGACTTCGTTCCCTAATTGCAGCACATTGTTGTGTTAATTACACATTACGTGCTTTCTCAATCAGCTCAGTTACAACCCAGCTTTTGGTTTTTGACAACGGGCGACCTTCGGAAATGACAACAACGTCACCAATACCGTATTGGTTTTGCTCATCGTGCGCATGGATTTTAGTAGAACGACGGATTACTTTACCATACAGCGGGTGTTTCACTTTACGTTCCACCAATACTGTTACAGTTTTATCCATTTTGTCGCTCACGACTTTGCCCTGCAAAGTACGTACGTTTTTAGCTTCAGTCATTATTCACCATCCTTCTGATGCAAAATGGTTTTTACACGAGCAATATTACGACGCACTTTTTTCAGCTCACTGTTTTTACCCAGCTGGCCGGTGGCGTGCTGCATACGCAAACCAAACTGCGCTTTCAACAGACCAACCAGTTCTTCGTTTAACTGCTCAACAGATTTGTCTTTCAATTCACTGGTTTTCATTATTGACCTACCTGGCGTTTAACAAATACAGTCTGAATCGGCAATTTGGCTGCAGCCAGTTCAAAAGCCTGACGAGCCAATGTTTCATCAACACCGTCCATTTCGTAGAGCATTTTGCCCGGCTGGATTTCAGCAATGTAATATTCCACATTACCTTTACCGCCACCCATACGAACCTGAATTGGTTTTTCAGTAATAGGTTTATCCGGGAATACGCGAATCCAGATACGACCGCCACGTTTAATATGACGGGTCATTGCACGACGTGCTGCCTCAATCTGGCGTGCAGTCAAACGACCGCGACCCACAGCTTTCAGACCAAAATCACCAAAGCTAACTTTATTGCCACGAGTAGCAATACCGGTGTTGCGGCCTTTTTGCTGTTTGCGGTATTTCATTCTAGTTGGCTGCAGCATTTCGACCACCTGCCTTTCTGCTGTGTTTCTTGTCCTGTTCCGGCTTAGCCTGAATTTCACCCGGCGTCAGTTCACCTTTGTAAACCCAAACTTTGATACCGATAATGCCATATGTAGTTTTGGCTTCGCTGGTAGCGTAGTCAACATTGGCACGCAGGGTATGTAAAGGCACACGACCTTCACGATACCATTCGGTACGCGCAATTTCGATACCGTTCAGACGACCTGAAGACATAATTTTGATGCCTTTGGCGCCAACACGCATAGCATTCTGCATAGCACGTTTCATGGCACGACGGAACATAACGCGTTTTTCCAGTTGTCCGGCAATATTGTCCGCAATAATTTGCGCATCGATTTCCGGTTTACGGATTTCTTCGATGTTTACATGCACCGGTACGCCCATGATTTTCTGCAAATCACGTTTTAATACCTCAATATCTTCACCTTTTTTACCGATTACAATACCAGGACGGGCACTGTAAATGGTAATACGTGCAGATTTTGCCGGGCGTTCAATTACCACGCGACCTACAGAAGCATTTGCAAGACGTTTGCGTAAAAAATGACGTACGTCAATATCTTCTTTCAGCACTTTGGAAAAGTCGCCGCTTTTGGCAAACCACTTGGAAGACCAATCTTTATTCACTGCCAGGCGAAAGCCTGTAGGGTTAATTTTTTGTCCCATCGCTTTTCCTTAGTTGCCTACAATCACGTTGATGTGACAAGTTTGTTTTTCGATGCGGTTACCACGACCTTTAGCACGTGCCTGAAAACGTTTCAGACTCGGACCTTTGTCGATATAAATAGTAACCACTTTCAGTTCATCGATATCAGCACCTTCGTTGTGTTCGGCATTGGCTACTGCAGATTCCAGTACCTTTTTAATCAGTTCAGCACCCTTTTTCGGGCTGAATGTCAAAATGTTCAACGCTTGGGCAATATCTTTGCCACGTACCAAGTCAGCTACCAGACGAGCTTTTTGTGCTGAAATACGGGCATTTTTGTGTTGTGCACTAACTCTCATGTTTTATCCCTTATTTTTTAGCCTTCTTATCAGCCAAATGGCCTTTGAAGGTACGGGTCAATGAGAATTCACCCAACTTATGACCAACCATATTATCGCTGATAAATACCGGCACGTGGGTACGTCCGTTGTGTACAGCAATGGTCAGACCGATAAAATCAGGCAGAATAGTGGAACGACGTGACCAGGTTTTAATCGGGCGTTTGTCGTTATTAGCACGAGCCGCATCGACCTTTTTCAGTAAATGCAGGTCGACATATGGGCCTTTTTTTAATGAACGAGCCATATCAGTTAACCTTTATTTGAGTAACGGCGGCGAACAATCATATTGTTCGTGCGTTTATTACGACGAGTACGATAGCCTTTAGTCGGTGTACCCCATGGGCTAACCGGTTCACGAGCTTCACCTGTACGACCTTCACCACCACCATGCGGGTGGTCAACCGGATTCATCACAACACCGCGTACGGTCGGACGAATACCACGCCAGCGTTTAGCACCGGCTTTACCCAATTTTTGCAGGCTTTGTTCTTCATTGCCTACTTCACCAATGGTGGCACGGCAGTCAACATGAATTTTACGTACTTCACCTGAACGCAGACGCAGCTGTGCATATACGCCTTCTTTTGCCAGCAATACAGCAGATGCACCGGCTGAACGAGCAATCTGTGCACCTTTACCCGGTTTCATTTCGATACAATGAAGAGTTGTACCTACCGGAATATTGCGGATTGGCAGATTATTACCAGCTTTAATTGCAGCTTCAGAACCGGAAACCAATACGGCACCTACCTGAACATTACGCGGCGCAATAATGTAACGGCGTTCACCATCTGCAAAACACAATAACGCAATATGAGCGGTACGGTTCGGATCGTACTCAATACGTTCTACTTTAGCAGCGATACCGTCTTTATCATTACGTTTAAAGTCAACAATACGGTAATGGTGTTTGTGACCACCACCTTTATGACGGGTTGTAATGCGTCCGCCGTGATTACGACCGGCAGTTGAAGACTGTTTTTCTAATAATGGTGCATAGGGTGCACCTTTATGCAAGCCTTCCGCAACCACGCGTACCATTCCGCGACGGCCAGCAGAAGTCGGCTTCATTTTAACAATAGCCATAGTGCTTATTCCTTATCTGCAGAAGCGGCAGCAGATTCAATATCCAGCTCCTGTCCAGCCGCCAGGCTGACATAAGCTTTCTTAACATCGCTGCGCTTACCGATGGTACGGCCAAAACGTTTGTTTTTGCCTTTAATGATGGTTGTGGCTACAGAATCCACTTTCACATTAAATAATAGTTCCACTGCTGCCTTAATTTCAGGTTTAGTGGCATTCGGCAATACTCTAAACGTCATCTGGTTGCGTTTTTCAGCCAGCATGTTGCTTTTTTCGGAAACAACAGGAGCCAAGAGCACTTGCATTAAACGTTGTTGATTCATACCCATTGCTCCTCAAGTTGTGCAACTGCTGCTTTGGTAAGCACCACTTTCTTAAAGCGTAACAGATTGTACGGATCAGTTTGCTGTGCTTCCAGAACCAGTACATTCGGCAGGTTGCGGCTAGACAAGTAAACGTTTTCATCCAGCTGTTTGGTAATGAACAATACCTGCTCCATACCCAGATTTTTAACCTGTTCAGCAAATGCTTTGGTTTTAGGAGTAGCAGCAGATAATTCATCAATTACAAACAGGCGTTCATCGCGTACCAGCTGAGACAGAATGGCTGCCATACCCGCACGGTACATCTTACGATTTACTTTCTGGGTAAAGTTTTCATCTGGTTTATTCGGGAACGCACGACCACCACTGCGCCACAGCGGAGAAGATGTCATACCAGAACGGGCACGGCCGGTTCCTTTCTGACGCCATGGTTTTTTAGTGGAGTGTTTTACTTCGGCACGGGTTAACTGTGAACGGTTACCGGAACGGGCATTAGCCAGAAAAGCTGTAACCAGCTGGTGAACCAGATCTTCATTGTATTCACGTGCAAACAATGCGTCAGACGCAGCAACTGCACCTGCAACCTGACCCTGAGCATCAATTAATTTCAGTTCCATTACGCACCTACCTTCACGCTCGGACGCACGACAACGTCGCTGTTAACCGCACCGGGCACCGCACCTTTTACCAGCAATAACTGACGTTCGGTGTCTACGCGTACGATTTCCAGATTCTGAATGGTGGACTTAACGTTACCGTACTGTCCGGCCATACGTTTACCACGGAATACGCGACCCGGATCCTGTGCCATACCGGTTGAACCAGGCACACGATGAGAGCGTGAGTTACCGTGAGAAGCACGCTGAGAACCAAAATTGTGACGTTTGATGGTGCCAGAAAAACCTTTACCTTTACTGGTACCAGTGACATCAATTAACTGACCTGCTGCAAAAATGCCGACATTGATTTCAGCACCGGCAGACAATTCAGCCAGTTTTTCTTCAGAAACAGCAAATTCAACCAAGCCACGACCGGCTTCAACACCTGCCTTGGCAAAATGACCTGCCTGTGCCTTGCTTACGCGATTGGCTTTTTTCTGACCAAAAGTTACCTGTACGGCAGTGTAGCCATCAGTAGCTTCGGATTTGAGTTGAGTGACGCGATTAGCAGACATATCCAGTACAGTTACCGGAACTGATGCGCCGTTCTCATCGAACACGCGCGTCATGCCTACTTTGCGCCCAACCAGACCTAAAGTCATAGTTATTTCCTTTTATAAAGGGACCAATTACGATTGATTGGCCTCGCACAAATAAAGAATCTTGCCGACGTAAAATCGGCAAGATGGCGATAGTATCATGTTTACTCTGCACGAATCAATTTTTTATGCAAGTAAAGCACGGATTTTTAGATAAAAAAACAACGTTTATGCCTTATACATGACTATATAGTCTGGATTTCGGGTATTTTTACTCTGCCTGAATATAAATATTATCTGGTTAATTCATCAGTAATACTTTGCAGAAACTGAAGTCGTTCAGGCTTCAGTTTCCCGTCTGCCGCAGCCTGTTTCAGTGCACAGCCCGGTTCCTGACGATGAGTACAATTATGAAAACGGCACTCCCCGATATACTGACGCATATCAGGGAAATAATGCAGCAGATTACTAACTGACAAATGATGTAAGCCAAATGCCTGCAATCCGGGCGAATCAATAAGCTGACTGTGTGCATCCAGATCATATAATTGCGCATGAGTCGTGGTGTGACGACCTGAATCCAGTGCCGCTGAGATATCACCTACCCGTGCCTGTTCATTACCCAGCAATGCATTGGTTAAAGTTGATTTACCCATACCTGACTGACCTAACAGGATTGCTCGCTCTCCATGTAAATACCGGCGCAGCTCAGCCACATTATATAAGGCACTAATATTGATTACCTGATAACCCAGACTCTGATAAAAGGCCAATTTTTCGAGCCAAAGCTTATTTTGTGGTAAATCTGCTTTATTTAATACAATCAGTGGCGGTATATCCGCAGCCTCTGCAGCCAGTAATGCACGCTGCAATAATAATTCACTGGGAGTCGGTACAGCAGCCAGTACGATTAGCATAAGGGTAACATTGGCCGCAATAAGTTTACTGCGCGTAGCATCCTGCCGGTAAAGCAGGCTGCGCCGGGGTAAATAATCCTCAATTACAGCCTGCTGCTGATTGATATGACTAATATGGACTTCATCACCACAGGCAAAATCAACTCTTTTCTTTCGCGTAGTGGCTTCATAAATTTTACCCGCATATGTTCGCACCATGAAGCGGCGCCCGAAACTGGTAATAATCTGTGCTGTTAATAATTCATTCACAGGCTGCGCCATTCTCAGTCTGCCTTTACGGCTGTTTGTAATGCCGCAATACGTTCCCGTGCTCCCGGATGCGAATCATAAAACCGCGAATACCAGATATCGCTAACTAGACTGGAGGCATTAGTACGATAAAGTTTGGTTAAAGCATGAATCAGATCATCGGCATTTGCATATTTTGCTGCAAAACGGTCTGCTTCAAATTCATTTTTACGGGACAAAACACTCGACAATGGTGAAAACGGAAAAGTAAATACGGGCAGTACCAGCATAAATAATAATAAAGCCATAGCATGACTGACTTCATGCACACCAAGACCAGTATAAAAACCTGTCTGCGGTAATAGCCAGCCTAAAACAGCAAAAATTATCAGAGCCAGTATAAAAGTAACAATCATTTGTTTGAATACATGTTTGTGAGCAAAATGACCTAACTCATGCGCCAGCACAGCCTCAACCTCACTTATCTGCATATCTTTCAGCAAGGTATCAAAAAATACGATGCGCTTATGTTTCCCAAGTCCGGTAAAATAAGCATTACCGTGCCCGCTGCGTCTGGAGCCATCCATTACAAAAATACCATCACTCTGAAAACCTGTACGCTGCAACAAATTTTCAATCCGGGTTCGCAATGCATCATCTTTCAACGGTTCAAATTTATTGAAAAGCGGTGCAATCCACTTTGGAAAAGCCCACATCAGCAACAAGGAAAAACTGACCCATACCAGCCATACAGCCAGCCACCATGCGCCACCAAACCAGTGTGCTGCAATCAGAATCCGCATCAGCCACAGAATAATATACAGTAAGGGCAAGCCAACAATAATGGCTAAAAGACTACCTTTAAGCTGATCAGCAATAAAAGTAACCATGGTCATTTTGTTAAAGCCAAATTTTGCCTCCAGACAAAAACTGCGATACCAGGCGATCGGCCAGCCAAGAATCATATTAACCAGAGCAAACAGACCAATAAGCACAATTCCCTGTGCAATATCGTGCTGCACCCATTTCTGACTTAAATGCGCTAATAGATCAAGACCGCCACCAAGTGTGAATATCAGCAATAATAATGCCTGAAACAGAATTTCATAACGAGCCAGACGCTGCTTGGCCAAAGTATAATCCGCTGCTTTCTGATGTTCTGCCAGAGACACGCTTTGTACAAAAGCCGCCGGAACATGGCTACGATGAGCCAGTACAGCTTTACTTTGGCGAACCGAAAGATATAACTGACCACATATGCTGCAGATGAAAAATAATAAAAACAATATATAAACCGTTTGGGCAGAAAGATAAAATGCCATAAAAACATTTCGTACCTGAAAATAATCATTTTAACGGAGTTTATCTGTTACTGGCTAAAAAACAACCAAATAAACACCTCTCTACTTGAATTTATTATGATTACTCATCTATTCCGATAATATGTATTTTCCCTCATAAATTATCTTAAACCATATTTGAAATAATTTCCGTTACTCCTAATAACAGTCTGTCTGAAAATATTTATTAAACATTATCAAAACTAATTTATTGTATTTTTCTCAAATATTTACGTTATTTGATACTAAGTCGTAACGCAATTAAAAAAACAGTTTGAACTATCAGCTATAACAGAAAAAAGCTAAAATGAAGTTTTATTATTAGCTAAGATGAAGATATGCAAAATGCCAAAAATCTTGCGTGGCTGGATATGGAAATGACCGGATTAAATCCGGATACAGACCGTATTATAGAAGTTGCCATGATCATTACCGACAGTGATCTGAATGTACTCGCACAGTCTGAAGTACTGGTAATTCACCAGCCAGACAGTATTATCGATTATATGGATAAATGGAATACCGCCACTCATACACGTACTGGCCTGGTAGACAAAGTAAAAGCCTCCACGCTGACTGAAGCTGAAGCTGAAAAAAAATTGCTGGCTTTTATCAGTGAATGGATACCGGAAAAAGCCTCACCAATGTGTGGCAATTCCATTCATCAGGATCGCCGGTTTATGGTGCGTTACATGCCGCAACTGGAGGCTTACTTCCATTATCGCAATCTGGATGTTTCCACTCTTAAAGAACTGGCCAGACGCTGGAATCCTGCCATTCTCAAAGGCATCAGTAAAAAAGGCGCACATCAGGCTCTGGATGATATTAAAGAAAGCATTGAAGAAATGGCTTATTATCGCGAACACTTCTTAACAATACCCAGTTGATTTTGTATACTACTCCATCCATTTTCGCTGAAATTAACTCCGGTTATGATCAATCCGTCCTGTCCTATTAATCAGACAGCCATTTGGGCACAATTGCATCAGCATCAGCGCAGTACCCGTTTCTTGCATATGCGCGATTTATTTCGTCAGCAGCCGGATCGTTTTGCGCAAATGCATGAACAATTAAATGGTCTGTTACTGGATTACAGCAAAAACCGTATTACTGAAGATACGCTTGCATTATTGATTGAACTGGCCAATACCGCAGACGTACGTGGCTGGACTGACAAAATGCGCCGCGGTGATAAAATTAATGTCAGTGAAAATCGTGCCGTATTACATACAGCACTCAGGCTACCGCCGCATGCTGAAGTGTATGTTGATGATCACAATATCGTACCGGATATCCATCAGGAACTGCAACGAGCCTACCGCTTTGCCGAATCAGTGCGCAATGGTGAATATACCGGAGCCGGTAATGAACGTATTACTGATATTATCAATATTGGCATTGGCGGATCTCATCTTGGCCCGGAAATGGTGACACTGGCCTTACGCCCGTTTCAACAAACTGGTCTGAATATTCATTATGTTGCCAATGTTGACGGTGCCAACCTGATTCAGGTATTGAATAAAGTTAATCCGGCCACAACTATTTTTATCATTGCCAGCAAATCCTTCTCCACACCTGAAACTTTGCTGAATGCACAAACTGCACGTAACTGGTTTTTACAACAGGGAATGAGTGAAGCTGATATCAGCTGCCATTTTATAGCTATAACCAGTGCTGTTGATAAAGCACAGGCTTTTGGTATCACTTCGGATCATACATTCACCATGTTTGACTGGGTTGGTGGTCGTTACTCTGTTTGGTCAACTATTGGATTATCAGTTATTTGTGCTATTGGTAAAGAAAATTTTGAAAGTTTTCTTGCCGGTGGCAGAGCGATGGATGAACATTTTTTTCATGCGCCGTTAAGACATAATATTCCGGTTTTACTCGGCCTGATCGGATTGTGGTATCACACCTTTTATACCACAACTAGCCATGCAATTATTCCTTATGACCACGGACTGCGCCGTCTGGCTGCGCACTTGCAGCAGCTGGACATGGAAAGTAACGGAAAACAGGTAAGCCGTTATGGGGAACGGCTGGACTTTGATACTGGTCCGATAATCTGGGGTGAGGAAGGTGTTAACTGCCAGCATGCTTTTTTTCAATTACTGCATCAGGGACCACGACTGATTTCCTCCGATTTTATTGTTCCAGTTAACAGTTTTTATCATGTTAGTACTCAGCATAAAGTTCTTGTTGCTAATGCCTTTGCTCAAACTGAAGCACTGATGCGTGGCAAAACACTGGCGGAAGCTTATGCCGAATTAATTGATCTGGATAACAAATCACGCGATATTATGGCTCCGCAAAAAGTATTTCCGGGTAATCAGCCATCTAATACACTCTTAATAGATGAAATTAACCCGTTTAATCTGGGCATGCTGCTGGCCATGTATGAACATAAAGTATTTGTACAGGGTGTTATCTGGGGAATAAACTCATTCGATCAGTGGGGCGTAGAGTACGGAAAAGTTCTGGCTAAAAATATTGAACCGGAATTAAGTACCAATGATTCACTGCACCATGATGCTTCAACTAACGGCCTCATTGACTATTTCAGAAAACACCATCATGACACAAACCTTAATTGACATCACCACCAAACTGGACGAACTGGGACACACTGTAACCTGTGCTGAATCATGTACCGGAGGGCTGCTGGCAGCAGAGCTAACTCGCCTGCCGGGCAGTTCCAATTGGTTTAACATGAGCTATGTCACCTACAGCAATCAGGCAAAAAAACAATTGCTTAATGTTAATGAAACGACTTTGCGCCATTATGGAACTGTTAGTGAGGAGTGTGTACGCGAAATGGCACTGGGCGCTTTGATTAATTCGAAAGCAAATTATGCTATTTCGATTTCCGGTATTGCCGGACCAACGGGAGGAAGTGCCGAAAAACCAGTTGGTACAGTATGGTTCGGGCTGGCAACTAAACAGCGTATCTGGGCTAAAAATTACCAGTTTAACGGCAACAGAGATACAATCCGCACCCAGGCTGTGGGATACGCATTGCGTTTTTTACGTCAATATTTATACCGTTAAACCAGGTTATATACAATCAAAATCCAGCAGATAAAATAAAACTGACCGGTTTTTCACAGCCGGCCAGTTTTTCATTTCAAACAAATCAAATAATTAATCACAATTATTCAATACGTTCACCATGAATACTCACATCCATACCTTCTCGTTCTGAATCATGATCAATACGTAAACCACGACACACAATTGCTACAATTTTAAGAATCAGATAAGTCATAATCAAGCTGTATACGATTGTAATAGCCACATCTTTAATCTGTGCCAGCAGTTGACTACCTATAGTCGCCTCGCCGCCAAAAATGGCGTTACTGAACAGCAAACCGGTTAAAATTGAACCAACGATACCGCCAAAGCCGTGAATACCAAAGGCATCAAGCGAATCATCATAACCAAATCTGCGTTTTAAATACACTGCGGCAAAATAGGCAGCAACAGCCGTCAATACTCCGATTACCAATGCAGCCTGCGGACCGACAAACCCGGCTGCCGGTGTAATACCTACCAGACCAGACACTGCACCAGAAGCCATACCCAATGCAGAAGGTTTATGTCCTGCCAGTTTTTCACATAACATCCATGTTAATGCTGCTGAAGCTGCTGCTATCTGAGTTACAGCCATAGCCATACCGGCAGAAGCATCCGCAGCACCTGCTGAACCGGCATTAAAGCCAAACCAGCCAACCCATAACATTGCAGCACCGGTTAAAGTCAGTACCATATTATGCGGTGCCATTACATCTTTACCGTATCCAAGACGTTTGCCAATCACCAGTGCAGCTACCAGCCCGGCAACACCGGCATTAACATGCACAACCGTTCCTCCGGCAAAATCCAGAACCGGCGTATGTGTATCACTCATAAAGCCTCCACCCCAGACCCAGTGACATATCGGCGCATAAACACAAGTAACCCAAAGACCGGAAAATAACAATAAGGCTGAAAATTTCAGACGTTCGGCAAAAGCACCTGTCACAATAGCCGTTGATATAATGGCGAAGGTCATTTGAAAAAACATGAATACTGATTCAGGAACAGTACCATCTCCATTAACAATGGTAGTCATTTCTCTGGTTTTATCCAGTCCCATACCGCCAAGCATAAAACGATCCAAACCACCAATAAATGAATTCCCCGGGGTAAAAGCTAACGAATAGCCTATTATCATCCACAGCACACTCACCAGTGCGGCAACGACAAAGCTGTGCATCATGGTTCCCAGTACATTTTTTTTTCGTACCATTCCGCCATAAAACAATGCCAGACCAGGAACAGTCATCAGCAAAACCAGTACGGCAGAAGTCATTACCCATGCTGTATTACCTGCATTTATCTCAGACAGCGGTCGCCACCATCCGGACAAATCAGCAGCCAGTAGCGGCAATGGTAATAACAGAGCTGTCGTTACTACACATTTATCGATCAACTTCATTGTATTTCCCTTAAATAATTATTCAGATTATTTATACAGCATCCGATCCAGACTCACCTGTACGTATTCGCACCACCTGCTCAACCGCTGAAACAAAAATTTTACCGTCACCTACTTTACCTGTTCTGGCACATGTCATTATCGCTTCAACAGCCCGCTCTACTAGCTCATCCGCCAGTACAATTTCTATTTTAATTTTAGGTAAGAAATCGACTTCATACTCTGCACCACGATAAATTTCAGTATGTCCCTTTTGCCTGCCAAAACCTTTTACCTCACTGACAGTCATTCCCTGCACACCTATTTCAGCCAGTGCTTCACGCACATCATCCAGCTTAAATGGCTTAATCATTGCTGTAATTTTTTTCATATAACTCCTCTTTTCTGAATCTTTTATTCCCGATCATCCATGACAATATTACTGAACATTAAGCAATGTTCGTCTTCCGGTTCTATTATTTGCAGCAATATAATAATTCTTACTACACCATACATCTTTATTTTAAATCTGCAAAGATGTATCAAAATTACTGGAGTATTTATTTTTTTCCCTGCATAAATACCGTTCGGTTAAAGGTAAAAACCAATCTTATCTGTATAGCCCGTAAAATAAATAATATAGCGATATAAACCATATGTAATACCAGCTATACATATCAATTCAGCTCTTCAATTAATGCAATTACATATCAACTTTTGATGATATATTTAGCAGAAATTACATCTGAGAAATAAAAAACAGCAGATGAAATAAAATTACATTTATCATTCTTATTGCATAAATAATTTCAATAGAAAACACACACATGTGACATACACTAAACAGCTCTATCAGGTATAATTAGCCATAACAACGGTAAAATAAATATATGTGCTATTGAAACTTCATGTTTCTATCAAGAGGTCAACATGCTAATTTGCAATCCGTATGAAATCGTTATTCAGGGTATGACTAATAATAATAAACGTTTTCGACCCAGTGACTGGGCCGAACGTTTATGCGGGATATTGTCCTCTTTTGATCAGGGTCATCGCCTGTCTTATCATCAATGGGTCCGTCCCATTTTAATAGATAATATTCGCTGTGTTGCCATTGATCGTAAACTGGAAGAAATTAGCAGCACAGCATTCAATTTTCTGATGGACTTTGCCCGCGATAACGATTTACGTATTCTGGATTGCAAAGCCTTATTAGAAGAACGGGAACATAAACTAATTAAACTGACTGATGCTGTATCTCAGAAAAATGCAGAAGTAGCACAAACACAACTAAATACAATTAATACAGAAATAGAAACAGAACCACTGACGCCGGTTAATCAATTACGTGAACTGACTCCGGCAGAGACTGGCTCTGCTTTTGCAGCTTTGCATCTGTTACATCCCAATATTCGTGATATTGTTCAGTTTCAGGATCTGGTAAAAATTCAGCAGGCAGAGGGTTATCGTCTTTTAGGAATATTTGAAGAAGGCAAACAAAATGCTGTGACTGTTTGTGGTTTTCGTATTGTGACTAATTTTGCTACCGGACGTCATTTATATATTAATGATTTAACCAGCCTTCATTTACCCATAGCTGATGACAAAATTAGTCAGATTTTCACAGAGTTAAAAACAATTGCAACAAATGAACATTGCAGCAGCATTCATGCTGATTCAAGTATATCTTCAGATAGTAGCAATATACATCATTTATATCTGAAAAACGGATTTACTTTATGCAGCCATAAATTCAGCCTGAAACTTGATTAAGTAATATATATATAAATCATACATAATAAAAATACAGGATATTAAAATATCCTGTATTTTTATTGGCAAATTAGTTTAAACTGTTTAATAAATGACAGTAAGTTACTCTGCTTCTGCCAGATAGCCACGCAATTTCTGCATAGCTTTGGCTTCAATCTGGCGGATACGTTCTGCAGATACACCATATTCACCAGCCAAGTCATGCAAGGTTAATCCACCATCATCTGCCAGCCAGCGACTTTCAACAATATGTCGACTGCGATCATCCAGTTTGGCCAATGCATTCTGCAAACCTTCTGTCTGCAAAGTATAATGCGCCTGCTGCGCCAGTACTTGTGTTGGTTCTGTAGTACTGTCAGTCAGCCAGTCTATTGGTGCAAAATTATCTTCATCATCATTTTCTGCCAGCAGCGACATATCCTTACCTGTCATCCGCTGTTCCATTTCCAGAACTTCAGAAAGTTTCACACCTAAATCATCAGCAATCGACTGTGCTTCTTTGTTACTTAATGCAGCCATAGATTTGCGCATACTGCGTAAATTGAAGAATAATTTACGCTGTGGTTTAGTAGTAGCTACACGTACCAAACGCCAGTTACGTAAAATAAATTCGTGTATTTCAGCTTTAATCCAATGTACCGCAAACGAAAATAAACGTACGCCACGACTTGGCTGAAAGCGTTTTACCGCTTTCATCAAACCAATATTGCCTTCCTGAATCAAATCAGCCTGATTCAGACCATAACCATCATAACCACGAGCGATAGAAACGACTACACGCAAGTGGGACAAAATCAGTTTTTTTGCAGCCTCTAAATCTCCTTCGGTCTGGCGTACCGCCAAATCCTGCTCTTCCTCTGGAGAAAGCATAGGAATATTGTTTACGGTATGAATGTATTGCTCTAAACTACCATGCCCGGTCAGCACGGGTAATGCAAAAGCGGTATTCATGCCTGTCCTTTCTCTGTGTGCCCAGCTATTTAATTATTTTTCGTTCCCTACAATAACACATTGTTTATCGCAGGAAAACCAATTAATAACTGAGTTAATAATTTATCATTGTAATTAAAGTATTAATGTACTTCAATTACTATTTACTATTTATGATTTGTTCATCATAGGAAAAATAATGTATATTTAAAATTTTGATTGTATAAATTTATCATTATACACATTAGTTTAGTTTATTCAACGGCGATAACGTCCATAAATACCTAGTATTAACAGTAAAAACAGACTGATCAAAGCCAAAGGCCAGCTACCTCCGAGTCGCATATAGGGTGTACTACCTTTATAACCGGATATTTCACCTTCTAATACAGATGCAGTATCAGGGTTGAGTTGTGCCACAACTTTCCCTTTAGGATTAATAATTGCAGTCATTCCTGTATTGGTTGCACGAACCATATAGCGTCCTGTTTCTAATGCACGTGCCTGAGATTGCTGTAAGTGCTGCTGCATAGCATGTGATTTTCCATACCAGGCCATATTGCTTACATTGGCCAGTAAACTCGCCTGTCTGGCTGTGGCGATTAATTCATCACCAAAGCCATCTTCATAACAGATATTAAATGCAACACGCTGATTAGCCAGTTGTAAAGGCAGCTGAGCCATGCCTCCACTAGAAAACCCCGACAGTGGCATATCCATATTAAGATATAACCAGCCTAATAAAGCCGGCAAAGGGACATACTCACCAAACGGAACCAGATGATTTTTAGCATAGAAAGGCAACCCGGTTGCTTCAGGAGCAGCAGTAAAATTAATCACTGCATTTTGATAATTGTTTCCGTCTGCCGTATATTGCGGAATACCAGCAGCTAATGCTGAACCATGGCTACGGGCAAGCTGAGTAAATTCATCTAATTGCGCTGCAGGCATATCCTGTCTCATTACCGGAATAGCTGTCTCTGGCAAAATAACAATATCAGCATGAGTACTGGCTATCTGCTCCAGATAACGTTGCAAGGTTGGCTGTAATGACTGCTCATCCCATTTGAGTGACTGTGGAATATTGCCTTGTGCCAGAGCAATTCTGGCATGGGTTCCATCTGGCTGTGTAAAGTGAAACTGTAATAATATTGCCCCAAGCAACCATACACCTGTTAAAGCAACACCACAACCAATCTTTGCTCTCCGGCTTTTAGCCAGTACTAACTCAGCCAGCCAGGTACCACTGGCTACAGTAACCAGTGTAACCAGAAAAATACCACCCACAGGTGCAAAACCGGCTAAAGCCGAATCTGCTATCTGACTATAACCCCATATACCCCAGCCAAAACCTGTTAGTGCACGTTCACGAACAAATTCAGCCAGACACCATAACAAAGGTAATATCACAGCATGACAAATAGTACCTGACAACCTGAATTTTCCTAGCAACCAGAATACTACAGCCGGATAAATAGCCAGATAAGCAGGTAATAGCATGGTCAGCGGCCAGGCCCAAATTTGTGCTAATCCGGCAATATCATGTAAAGCAATATCTATCCAGTATAATAATGATGTATATGCGGCTAATGCCCACAGATAGGCCGTTCTAATACGCCATTGTGGTCGTACACTCTGCAAAATCAGCAATACTGCCAGCAAAACCGGTAACAGCCAGTAATGATAATAAGGAGCAAAAGTAAATGGTACCAAGGCTGCAGATATAAATAATAATGGCCAGTACAGCCAGGGCTTGGCTAAATATTTCATAACAGAAGAATGCGATGCAGCTATCTCCATTTGAGTCACATAAATCTCCGCAGCTTTCAGACAACTACATTAAAATTCGACAATTACAACCGCCATTAAAGGCAAACATAAGCATCTATTATATTAATATTTTTAACACAATATATTATTATTTACCGTAAATACTACTTACTCTATTTAAAACAACACCAAACGAACATAATTTCTATGTTGATGAAGAAATAATATGTTGTACGAATAAATTAAACAGATATTTGTCAATATTAAGCAATATCCAATATATTAATCTATATTATGCTTAACAGTAACCATTAGCGTCTGTAAACGCCGTGCATCAGCCCGGGCTACCGTAAAATTCAACTTACCAATGGTAATTTTTTCACCTCGTACTGGCATATGGCCAATTTCCTGAATAACCAGACCACCAATAGTGTCGACTTCTTCATTAGAATAATCGGTACCAAAGAATGCATTGATATCTTCTATTTCGGTCACCGCATTAACGCGAAATCTCTCTGCAGACACAGCAAAAATATTATCAGCACTATCATCTTCATCAAATTCATCTTCGATATCACCAATGATAGGCTCAATTACATCTTCAAATGTTACCAGTCCTGAAGTACCGCCATATTCATCAACGACAATAGCCATATGATTGCGTTGCTCACGAAATTCTTTTAACAATGTATTCAGTGACTTACCCTCGGGAACGAATACAGCCGGACGTAATATCTGTTCTAACTGAAAATGTTCTGTTCTGCTCCAGTATTTAAGTAAATCTTTAGCATGCAGAATACCCAGAATTTCATCTTTATCCTCACCAATCACCGGAAAGCGTGAATGAGTAGTATCAATGATATAAGTAATAATTTTGTCTAAAGAATCATCAATCTTAATTACATCCATCTGGCTGCGCGTTATCATCGCATCTCGCACTTCCAGATCAGCAAAATCCAGTACATTTTCCAGACATTGTAAGGTATCTGCATCAAAAACCTGCCGTTCATGTGCTTCCCGCAGGGTTTGCAATACATCTTCTTCAGTATCCGGCGTCTCTCCGGATATGCGATTTACAAATCGCTCAAAAAATCCGGGTTTCGATGAACTTTCGTCCATGATCAATATTCATCCTGTGTATAGGGATTTGCATATCCTAACTGATGCAGGATACGAATTTCAAGCGCCTCCATAATTTCAGCCTCATTATCATCAATATGATCAAAACCCATTAAATGTAAAGCCCCGTGCACAGTCAGATGAGCATAATGCGCTATCACTGATTTATGTTGGTCAGCAGCTTCTTTTTCTATCACCGAAGGACAAAAAATCAGATCGCCATTGAGTTCTGAACAATCAGGCAAATACATGCTTTCGCCTTCGTTGAGTGCGAAACTCAGAACGTTGGTTGCATAATTTTTGTTTCGATAATCATGATTAAATTGGGCTGCCTCATCTTCATTACACAGTAATATGGCAATATTGGCTTGTTTATAACTATTTTTACACGTTTGCCATATCCATTGCCGCCACTGCCTGTAAGTCGGAACGAGGCTAGCGTTACTGCGATTATCGACATTTAAACTGAATATTTGATTCAAATGCTGTAAAACCGGCTTTTTTTTGGCAATTTTCATCTAATTTATTTTTGATCCTAATAGGTATATTTTAACAAGTACTATTGATAAATGCACTACATCACTGATTCTGGAAATAATGCTTTTATCAGGATTTTACTATTAAAGTTTAAATTTCAATTTGATAATATTTATATTAAAATTTTGATCTATACAGCTATATTGCACATAATCGTTCATTTTTTGTATCATCACCCATTATCCTGTTTGTTATTTTCCATTTTAACATCATACTTTTTCATCAATTTCTTACATATAATTTTAACTGTACAAATTTTATTATCCAGCATTTTAAAATGCTAAAATTTTATTTTTAAATTAATATTCATTAATCCACTGTTCTCTTAAGATTTGATGTGTTATTAACCAAAAAGCCACCGACTATTAATGTGGTTAATGTCTTTTTTGAGAAAGTACTAAGAGCACCTTTAATTAAACAAGCACTTTGCTATGATATGATTATATTATTTTACTAGTAGATGGGGCTCATAATGGACATCCCTGAAAGTATACAGCAAGAGCTAGGCACATGAAATAATGGAACAGGCATTGATTTAGAAAGTTGCATTGACTATATGGGGAGTTATGATTTAGCCATGAGTTATTGCACATTATTTTGGCCAACGTTTCAATGAATTGATGACTATATTGTGCGAGAAGGGCTCACAGCAAATTATCTCAATAGTTGGGTGATTTCTACACAAAATAGTTATGATGACTTGATACCTGATGAAATTGATGAATTTGATCGTTATCAACTGGAAAAAGTGATAGAAATCTGCAAAAAAGTAGTAGTTTATCAGAAGCAAGCCGATAATTATTTGCCATATCCCGAACCAAAAAGCAACGCAGTAACGATGCTGATCGCCTAAAAAATACTTAGCTAAATTTGGCCTGAGTTGGGAAATAATACATAGTAATAATTGATAATCCAATAAAAAAAAGATTTATCAATTTACATTTTAATAAACTTTAGTCTAGAATACGGCCACTTTCCTGAATAGTGCTGCTGCAGGAAACAGTAATTATCTTCTCAAATTGAGAGGACGGTATTTTATTGTTTTCTAGGTGGCTATTATGTCTACATTTACCCGTTTACAAAAACGTTTATCCCGAAGTGGGATTGAAACTCATTTTAATAATGATATTTACACATTTAATAAACAAGATATTACGGCACAAGTACTGTTACCTAATCCGTTACCTTTAGAAGAAAAAGCGGTTGAGCAATTACTTGATTTTGCATCGGTAACAAAGCCCAATAGTGATGGCAAAGTTTGCGCTGCAAGGGCTACGCCAGACTTTCATCCCGGTGCGATTGCACCAGTTGGAAGTATTGTTGCCACGACTCCTGATTTAATTATTCCTGCGGCGATAGGCACGGATATTAATTGTGGGATGCGCCTGTTTACTACAGGCTTAAGTCTTAATGAGGTGGATGAACAAAAATCAATTCTCATTGAACAATTGAAACAGGTGTTATTGCACGATAAGCGCGATGTGCCAGTTACCCCCACTTCTTTTCAGGCTCTTTTTGATGAAGGTCTTGCAGCTTGGTTAGAAGCCTTACCACAACAAGGTTTATGGAATAGTGTCGATTTTAATCGGCTATCGCATGAAATTAGTAAAATTTCTGGCAATAATTTACTTTCAGCAGATAGTCAGTATGCTCCCGAAGCCTTTTTTGAAAAACGAGCGATTATTCGTCCGGCAAGTCTAGGCACAGTAGGTTCAGGTAACCATTTTGTTGAATTACAAATTGTTGATGAAATTATTGATCGCCATGTTGCTTATCAATTAGGTTTAAAGAAAGATGCTATTGTGGTGATGATTCATACCGGATCACGTGATGTCGGTTTTTATATTGGCAAGCGTTGGCAAGATAAAGCTAAAGCATTATGGCCGGTCGATCAAAAATACCCTAAATCAGGTTTATTTGCTTTGACAGACAATTATGTTCAAGAGTATTTGCAAGCGATGGGCGTTGCTGCTCGTTATGCTTGGATAAATCGTATTGTAATCACAGAGCTAGTGCGTAAAACGTTTAGTACACTCTTTAAGCAAGATGCTAGTCAATTATTGGTTGATATCTCACACAATGTCATTTTTCCTGAGAATGGCATGAATATTCATCGGAAAGGTGCAACACCCGCACATTTAGGTGAAATAGCATTGATACCAGGCTCTATGGGTGATTATTCTTATGTTGCAATAGGAAAAGGTCATCCTGACTGGTTATGGTCTTGTTCACATGGTGCTGGACGAGCTGAAAAAAGGCAAACGATGCGCAGTAAAAAATTGGCCTCTGATAACGCCTTATTGCCATGGCAATGCGTTACTTTAAAACAAGAGCGACTATTTGAGGAAGCGCCTGCAGCATATAAACCGATTACGCCAGTCATTCAAGCACAAGAGAATGCCGGTTTAATCCAAACCGCTGTCAGACTTAAACCGTGGATAACCTTTAAAGTATGATGTAAAAAAGATGTCAGTTTTTTAAAAAAAATGACATCTATATAGCGAGTTAATAAAGATAATGATTGATGTCATTATCTTTATTATATTAGTTTTATCATTTCTGATTTGATTTGTTATTTTAATAAATCATCAATACCCCGCAGCTAAGCTATCACCACGAGGATCGGTTGCACCCATTAATCTATGATTATCGGCATCAATTAAAATAGCACCCTGCATGTCCCATTGTATCGGTATAATTGTCAACGACTTTCACATTATGTCCACTTGATTTAAGAGTATCGGTTATATTCTTAGCGACTCGCCCTTCTATTTTAAGATCATTGGACGATGCTCCCCAAGTTCGCCCATGTAACTATCGTGGTGCATTAATGGCATTTTGAGGGGACATATTAAGATCGACAATTTGCGTGACAATGGTCGCTTGAGTTTGTGGCTGACCTTCTCCGCCCATGGTGCCATAAACCAGATACGATGCACCCTCTTTAAATAACATAGCTGGATTTAAGGTATGAAAGGTTCGTTTATTCGGCTCTAAACGATTAATATGATTGGGATCGAGTGAAAAAAAGCTTCCCCTATTTTGCAGCAAAATCCCGGTATCTTTGGCTACAATTCCTGAACCAAAATTATGACAAATACTTTGAATGATAGAAACCGCATTCCCTTCTGCATCAACAACGCCAAACCAAACTGTATCCCCTTTCGGATCTAATGGCTTAATATAGATGCGTGCAGTTTGCACATCAATTTGTTTAGCTTGTTGTTGACCATGTTGAGAGGATAATAAGAACTCAAGCGGGATAGGATTAAAATCAGGATCCGTCAAATATTTATCACGATCGGCAAACGCTTGCTTGGTGGCCTCAATAATTAAATGATAATAATCAGCACTACCTTCCCTAATGATTTAACATCAAAATTATTTAATATATTAAAAATCTCTAAAGAAGCCATCCCTTGTGTGTTAAGAGGCAAATTATAAGCAGTATATCGCTGATAGTTAGCATGAATAGGAGAAACCCATGTTGCTTTATGGTTAGCAAAATCATCTAAGGTCAACAGACCACCGTGACGCTTTAAATCATCAACGATTTTCTGAGCAATATGACCACAATAAAATACCGTTGCACCGTCATTGGCAATAGACTTTAATGAAGTTGCTAAATCAGGTTGTTTGAGAATTTCGTCGATTTGATAGACGTCACCATCGTTTTAAGGAAGGGGCTACGCGCTACTCGGTAAGTGTCTTGTTAACCACCTTCACATCGCCGATATTCAGTGAAATGAACAAATAACGAGTGACAAAGTAGTTGCTTTAGGTAAAGTACTTAAAGAAATTTATACTGCAAAGCTAAAATTACAGTTTCCTGAGTATCCGTGTAAAGTTCAATTTTATATTCCTGAAAATAAAGAAGATATAATTAGTTATCAGTTATCTTTTTTCAAATAGCTGGAGAAAATTTGCCGGCTCATCAAATATCTGCATCGTGATACAGATAAGTATAATTTATTTATATAGTGTGTGTTGAATATAAAAAAGAGCCTACTTTATTAATTAAACCTTTCTTTTGATTAGACGATATAACTAAAATATTATATTAAACTGCTGTTAGAACTTACAAGTGAATCTTCGCCAAAACGATCACTGCCAAGAGTTCCGTTCAGGTACATAAAATGAGTAATACAAAACCGCCAATGTAAGGAACAAAGTTAATAAAAAACTTAGCCCTACTACGATTAATGAACATAATGAAATTTGCTATAATAATTCTTTATTATGCAAGATTCCCAAAATATCATTACGAATAACATACAAATGGTTATTACCCTGAAATTTATAACCTATAAATCAATGTGATGAATAAAAATTTATTGTCTTTCCTTTCAATAACACAAGCACTTTTATTGTTTCTTCACAATAAACTTTATTACCATCTAATTCTGCCTTTTATCAACAATAAAGTAATTTAATAATGTATTTTGAAGAATTATTTTTGGTGGTGTACATTTATGTCTGTTTAAGATTCTCAGCAAAACAAATAAATGTATTAATCTAAATTTAATCAATATATTATTCTTGATTAACCGATTTATCTTTTAAGATTTAATACAATTCAGTAAATTTACTTCATCCCATTTTTTAATCTTTTACTTAATTGATTAATAAAAAATAATAATTCAGTCCCATTTATCATTCATTCACTTTATTAAGATATTTTATCAATCCCTCTTTCGTTGAAAATTCACAGCGTTCGTCGGTTTGAAAATTATCGATACAAACCGTTTTTGATATGACTCTATTATCCCAAAAAAAAAAATAATGCTCTTAATATACCATCATCTTCTATATATAAAGGTAATTCAATAAAGCCATAACTGTATGATATGTTTGGCTCTAAAGTATCTTTAAGTAAAATGTAAATGTATTTGTCACCTGTTTTTTTATCAGTATATTCAAAAGCACTTACTAGTTCTTCATCACCATATTGATATGTATAAAGTTCTAATGCTTTATTCAATTCTTTATTATTATTTGTTAAAAAATACACCTCTAAATTACGCCTTCCGTCTTCAAAAGTATTACTAAGAAACATCGCTGTTCCTTTATGGCCTTTATATTCAACATTAATGGGCGGATGAGCAATGTTATTATATTGGGAAATCGATATTCTTCCGGAATGGTATCTAAATCCACATCAGAATTAGCATAAACATTTTGCAGGGTAAAAATTAAACCTAATAATATAAACATTACTAATTTAAATTTCATTGTAACCCTAAGAAAAAAATAGAATTAAACATCTTTCCAATATTTATTGTTTCAATAATTTGCTTGTTCTTTGCCAAAAGTATAAATTACTGATTCACTATTTTTATATAAAATTATTTTATTTTTTTAATATATTTATTATTTAAATTGTATAAATTAAATACAAATATTTAAAAACAAGATTCTGATTCTTTGTGAAACTGATTAAGCTAATTCAATAATAATTAAAATAGCTGTTTCTTTAATACAAACAAAATCCATAAATAAACTCAGTATTTATTCTAAATATTGAGTTTATTTATGGCAAAAGACATCTGGTAAATTGATCTGTTCTAAATAGTTTTGAACCATATTGCGATTTCAAACTATTTATCAACCTACCTCTTTGGCACAACAAATTATTCACCCTGCCTAGCTATTTAAAAACAGGGTTTTCATTGTGTATGATGAATTAGCGTAAGATATCTACGATACTACGGGCTGCGCGACGGGCATCCAGTAAAATCAGACCGAGTTTGGCACCCTCATTAGCTGTAACAGCCAGTACATTGGTATCACCTGCCTGAATCAGCAGAATATAACCATGCTTACCCTTAACCATAACCTGCTCCAGTTCATCACATTGTAACTCACGGGAGGTACGGTTTCCCAAAGCAAGCAGAGCTGCTGCCATTGCACCAACGCGGTCTGGATCAACACCATTCGGTAACAAGGTTGCTACCGGCAGACCATCGGAGGAAATTACAGCAGATGCGGTAATATCAGCCGAAGAGCTGTTTAAATCACTTAATACCGAAACCAGTAATTGTTCTTGCATCTTGATGTCTTTCTATTGATGTTATTCATTTACCACATGAATGTCTTCACCCGCCAATACGTACAAACCACGTACCATCGTGACAAAAGCTTCACCATTTAGTAGCGGCAATCCTGCTGTTACCAAAATATTTTTGGTATTGCCTATATACAGAGGGAAGAATGTTAATTCACTCTGACCGGCAGGATCACATATCCCGATAGCGTTGTTGTAGATATTAAGGTTATTTTTAATCAGTAAACTGTGTTTTTCTGTCAGACGTGTTGCCTCACTAGCCAGATTAGCTACCTCTTCGGCAGTTTCATGATTAAAACCGACGTTAGCAAAATAAAAACCATCCTGATCAACCAACAGTGCTTTATGGCTGTCTGATAGCTGCCCCAGAATGTTTTCAAATTCATCAGAGGTAACCTTAACCAGCTGAGAACTGGGTTTAGCCTCTCCGTATAAGAATTCCAGACGTTGTAAGCGATATAACAAATTCAACGCTGTGTGAACATCATCTGTTTCAGCCCATCGTTTCAAACGCTCTTCGGTTAACTTCGCATTAATATCCGCCTGCAGAATATTGGCCAGCAACATACGACTGGCACTCTGGCTGGGGCTGGATACCGCATAAAATGCACCGGCTGGCATCACTTTAGGATACAAATCATGATGTAGCTGTAATGTAGATTCCATACTAACTACCCTTCTAAACCTGGATCAATTGAGTACAGCATAGCAGTAACCAGTTGTTTTACATCATCTTCATTACGGGCATCTACCTCAAAAACAGGTACATTAAGTTTATGCTGCGCCAGATACTGCTGATAAACATCCACGCCCGGCTGAGGATTGATATCCATTTTAGTTACACCAACGACAACCGGAGCCTCTTCCAGTAAATCATGAAAAGAGGTAAGGAAAAATTTCAAATCTTTTAATGGATTCTGGCGGGTATTATCCAGCAGCAGAATTAAACCCATACTCCCCTTACTTAAAATACTCCACATGAAGTCAAAACGTTCTTGACCAGGTGTACCATATAAATGAACTTTTGTATGTTCATCAAGCCGAATAACACCATAATCCATGGCTACAGTAGTATGACCTTTTCTATCCTGTGTCATATCCGACGCACTGGCATCAGTCTGTACCGGAGGATCATCCGATAATGCAGCAATGGCAGTCGTTTTTCCCACCCCAACCGGGCCGGTAAATATAATTTTATTTTCAACCATGATTACTCCCTGCTTAGGTATTAATTGCCACGCAAGCGACCCATCAAACGTGCCAGTAAACCACCTTTCGGCTTGTCTTCATCGCTCTCATCATATTCTGCCTCTTGTGTACCACTTGCTGGTTTAGCAGCTTGTGGTGCTTTTCTTGTCAGAACCATTTCTTTCTCCTGTTGTGCAGTAGGAGGAGTCAACTGCTGCTCAATAATCAGGGCACCAATTGAATATGTAGCTGCTATATAGTTTAAAACATCTTCTAAAGAAACTGGTAATAACTTATATAAAGTATTCAGTGCCACAGGTGTACGCACCAAAAAAGCTGACAGACGCATAGCTTCAGGCAAATAAGCCAGACGAGTCATATTTGGCCATGCTTTCAGTCTGATCACCGTATCCGGCGTAATAGGCTCAATCAGACGACCGCGTGCTGTCCAGATTGATAACTGCCAAATACAGGATTGTAAGGTTAGCTTAGCCTTATCATGCAACTGTGCCGTTGATGCGGATGCAGGTACAGTTTTAGTCTGCCATTCTGCATCAGTTTGCATACACAATTGTTGTAAAGCATCACTTTCAGCTGCCAGTAATACTCTTTCAATACTGGGAAATACAATTAATACAGGCTTATTATCAAACAGAATTGCTGTATCTTCAGTTTGCTGCGCGAGCTTTTGTACCGTACCCAGTAAGGTTCCCTGAGTATGAAAGCGCACTACAGTTACCGACTGATGTGCATGCTCAGCAATTTTGTCTGCCTTATGTTCAGCATTTGATTCAATTTTTTCACTAACTGATTCTTTTTGTGCAGCTGCTTTATCAGCAAGCCAGACCCCGTTCCCCTGCTGCAAATTACGCAGATGCTGAAACAGCGTATCGAATCGGATAGGTTTCATCAGGTAGGGTGCTGTAAAAGATGGTGCATTACGACCAAAAAAGACTACTACAGCATCAGGAAATTTCTTTTTTGCCTTATGCCAGAGCTCTTCGCCGTCGTCAGCATCACCATCCACCAAAATTAGTTCGGGCTGTAAATTATCTTCAGGCTGAACCAACTGGTAATTTACACTATTGTACATCTTAAATGCCATGCGCAACATGGCTGTCTGGCGATCATCCACATTGACGAGCAAAACATAGGCAGTTTTTACTTTGGGTATTGAATTGTTCATCATTGATTTTGCACACCACCGTGGTTAATACGTTTCAATAATTGACTCATAGCAAGTACAACTTCTTCAGGTGGCGTCTGAATTTCAGCACGAATTACCTGTAACATTTTTTCCAGACGTGACCATTCTTCTGCACGTTCATATAAGTCAAATAAAGTAATATAAAGTTGTGACTCTTGCGGATAAAGCAGAACTGATTTTTCCAGTAAATCCATTGCTTCATCAAACTGACCAAAGGTAAGCAGCGATTCCACATCACGCAATACATGATCTGCCGGCGTTTCAGCCACATCATTTTCCGAGGAAGCTTTATCGACCAATGACAGACGTTTGGCCTTAAGTGCACTACTATTCACAGGCAGATAGCCCTGAGCTACGCCAATATCACGCAATATCGTTTCACTGGGTTTAGTCTCCAGCTGCTCAAACATTGGATGTTCGCCAAGACTGTATCCCCAGCCTAACATACGCTCTTTTACGACATTGCCATATTTTCCCAAAGTATAATACAACCGCCATAAATGCTGTGCAAATACATTGATATTATTGTTCCGGTAGTCTAATGCCAGAGCATCAATAATCATACTTGCCGGTTTTCTGGATGTCTTAATAGCCTTATTCAGACAACGAATAGCAGCATCATAGGGCAACTGTTCTTTTAATAAAACATAGCTATTTTCGGGTTTGGAAAAACTCAGCAGAACATCACGCTCATCGCCATGAATTTTAAAATTACTACCCACATTACCTTCTACCAGCAATTCATGTGGCTGCTCAGTAATATCCTGGGCATTAATATCAGACTGAGATTCAGACTGGGTATCTTCAGGTTTTTTATCCGGATTAATACCTACTTCTTTTTCCGTTTCCTTAACATCCCATTGCAGCAGATCTTCTGCAAGCACGCGCAGCCCTAGATGATTTTCATCCAGTGCCAGACCTTGCCGAATCAGGTTCTCCAGTTCAGGCCGTTGAAAATAATTACGATACTGATCGATTATTTCCGCAAGTTTATCGGTATTTTTAGCATCCAGACATAATTCAGCCAGTTCATTGACCAGAGTATTTGCCATAGCAGGACTCTGCTGAGCAATATTCTGTTCCAGATATGCACCAAGTGAATCTGCAGCTTTCTGGAAATAACCAAACTGTTTATAAACTTTATATTCAGTGAGATGATCTACTGTAGCAACAGAAACAGTGGTTTTGTCTGGTGTTGCCGGCTGCCAGTCCCAATCCTCATCTGCCTGCGGAGCAGCCTCCTCAGTTTCAGATGCTTCCTGAGTCTCAGTAGCTTTCTTTTCTGTCTTTGTATTACGCTTAGATGCAGATTGTTTTCTGCGGGCTGATTTTTTGCTTTTGGCATGTCCAGCCGCTTTCTGCCGCTTTTTCAGCACGAGCAATACAGCCAGCAAGATAACCAAAAGGGCAATAGGTAAATATAATTCCATAATTTACATCCCTTTTATAATTAGCTGCCAGATGCATGAGCGCATGGTTAAATGCATGTTTTTCATTTACGGTAACGCTTCACATACAATTGTCAATACTGTAACTATTTTACCTTAGCTTGCATTTGTTCGCCAGATTTTTATTTAACCTGGGGCAACATTCCGTTAGGTAATAGTTGCCAGACGTATCCGGGGTATTTCATTTTACCCGCCAAAGCACCGGCTTCATCGCCATAACCCCAGAAATAATCTACTCTTACTGCACCGTTAATGGCACTGCCGGTATCCTGAGCCATCATTAACCGGTTTAAACCAAAACCATTAGCGGGATGGGTAGTGGCAACAAATAACGGGGCACCCAGATTCATAAAGTGGCTGTCGACAGCAGCAGAATATCCTTTGGTAAGCGGTACACCCAATGCACCGGTTGGTCCGCTGGCCGGCTCTGCAGATGCGCGAAAAAAGACATAGCTTGGATTTTGCCCTAAGACTTCAGCCAATTGCTGCGGATGTTGCTGTAACCAGGCTTTAATACCCTGCATTGAAGTTTGTGCAAGTGGCAGATAACCTTTGTTAGCCATATATTTTCCAATTGATACATAAGGGTAGTCATTTTTATCGGCAAAACTGAGGCGCAGCATCCGACCGTCAGGTGTTCTTAACTGCCCTGACCCCTGTACATGCAGAAAAAATAATTCTACCGGATCATTAGCATAACCCAGAACAGGGGCTTTGCCATTAAGTGCGCCTGCATTAATCTGGGCACGGGTGTAATATGGAATCAATTGGTTACCACTGATGCGGCCTTTTAGTGCCCGTGTTTTCTCATTCAGGGGAAAGGAGGCCAGATTAGCGGTGTAATCTCCGTTAGGTGTAATGACGCCGCTATTTGCTCCGGTAAGTCGGATACGTACAACACCCTGACGCTGTCCGGCATTAAGAGGAACGACGATAAAATCGCTGGGAATACCATAAATAGGAAAGCGCGCCTGTGCAGTCTGTCTGGTATCGCCCGGCAGCATTGGTTCATAGTAGCCGGTTACAGTACCGGCCAGCTGTCCGTTCTGGCTGACTTCCCATGGCGTGAAATAAGTTTCAAAAAATACTCTGGCATGCTGGTTGTGTCTGGATGTGCGTGCTGCCTGCTGACATATTGGCTGCCAGGCTGGCTGCATTTGTAGTTTGCTACAACTGGTTTTGAATGCATCCAGACTATCAACAAATGACTGAATCGGCCATTGCGGCAATTCCTGATAAGAAACAGCTCGGTAGCTGACGCCGCCTTTCCCTGGGGTAAAGACATAATTCTGGGGTAACGGTTTACCCGGTGTTACTGAACCGGTTTCGCTCGGAGGAATTTTATCTGTAGGTTTACGGACATGAGGGCAGGCACTCAGAAATAAAACACAGAAGCACAGTATCCAGCAGCGAATTAGGCTGAATTTCTTTGATGGCAAGATTTTTGACATTTTTTAATAGGAATTGAGATCGATACAGAAAATATAAACTATATTTTTACACCATTATGACAGTCAGTCACGCTTTTAAACAATGAACTACTGAATAACTGATTTTAGGCAGTGATATCTGGCGTTGTATAAACTGAATGTAAACACTCTGTTACAATAGCGTTTTTTTAATCAATTCAAATATTCTCCACATTATGAGTAAACCCGCCCTCACACCGATGATGACGCAATACCTGTCTATTAAGGCTGAACATCAGGACAAATTACTGTTTTACCGGATGGGGGATTTCTATGAACTGTTTCTAGAAGATGCCGTTGAAGCAGCCCGTCTGCTGGATATAACGCTGACTACTCGCGGACAGATTAACGGGGAACCGGTCAGAATGGCCGGTGTACCTTATCATGCAGCCGAACAATATCTGGCTAAGCTAGTAAAACTGGGTAAAAGTGTAGCTATTTGTGAACAAACGGGTGAAGTGGGGGCAAATAAGGGACCGGTAGAACGGCAGGTTGTACGTATTGTTACACCGGGTACGGTGACTGATACGGCATTACTTGAAGATAAAGAGACCAACCGTATTGCGGCCGTTTCTTTATTGAAAAAACAGCTTGGCATAGCGTGGCTTTCGCTGCAAAGCGGAGAATTCAGATGCAAAATCATTACTCCTGAAGCATTGCCTAATGAGCTGGCACGTTTGCAGGCTGCAGAAATACTGCTTTCTGATCAGACTCAGGAAAAATTGAATCTTAGTGGCTATGACCGGCAACTAACCCGGTTACACGCATGGCAATTTGCTGCTGATACCGGTGCCCGTATGATTGAGCGTTATTTTGGCAGTCAGGATTTACGTGCTTTCGGTTTACAACAGGGAGTGCATGATGCAGCAATCGGTGCTGCGGGTGCTTTGCTGAACTATGTGCAGCAAACTCAAATGCAGTTACCTAAACATTTAGACAGCCTGTCACTGGAACAGGAATCTGCTTATATTGGTATGGATGCGGCAACCCGCCGCAATCTAGAATTAACTCAGACTTTAAGCGGTTTAAAAGCACCTACACTATTTTCTATTTTAGACCAGTGTGCAACTCATATGGGCAGCCGTCTGCTGGCACAATGGTTACATCAGCCATTGCGTCAGCGTCAGCAAATTATAGCCCGGCAACAGGCAGTTACAGATTTAGCCTCTCAGCAGGCACAGGTAACATCCATGCTAAATCAGGTAGCTGATATTGAACGTATTGCCGCACGAATTGCTATTGGCAGTGCCCGCCCTCGTGATTTATCTGCTTTACGGGATAGTTTGACTATTCTGGCAGAATTTCGTTTAGAAGAATCCGGCCAGAGTAGCAGCCTGATACAAACTCTGCTGGAACAGTTTCCACCTGCCGCACCTATTGCCGAGCAGTTAAATATGGCGATTATGCCTGAACCGTCGATATGGTTGCGCGACGGTGGGGTGATTAATGATGGCTTTGATGCGGAACTGGATGAATTACGCCGTTTACAGAATCATGCAGATGAGTTTTTACTGCAATTGGAAAACCGGGAACGGGAACGCACAGGTTTATCCAGTTTGAAAGTTGAATTTAACCGTGTGCATGGTTTTTATATTGAATTGAGCAAGGTACAGTCTGAACAGGCTCCGGCAGACTATCAGCGACGCCAGACTCTGAAAAATGCAGAACGTTATATCACGCCTGAATTAAAAGATTTCGAAGAAAAAGTATTAAGTGCACAGCAAAATGCACTGGAACGGGAAAAACAGATATATGACAAGCTGTTGCTGCAATTACAAAGTGAACTGCCGGTATTACAGCGCTGTGCCCGTGCGGCAGCCAGTCTGGATGTATTAAATACACTGGCCAGATATGCATGTACCGAACATTACTGTTTTCCGGAATTGGTAAACTATCCATGCTTACAGATTAAAAATGGCCGTCATCCGGTAGTGGCTGCGCAAGTTAAACAGTTTACTGCCAATGATACGCGTCTTGATGAAAAACGGCGCCTGATGCTTTTAACCGGCCCGAATATGGGGGGTAAATCTACTTATATGCGACAAGTAGCCTTAATTGTGTTACTCGCGCATATTGGTGCTCCGGTACCTGCAGACAGCTGTACATTGGGAGAATTTGACCAAATATTTACCCGTATTGGTGCTTCGGATGATCTGGCAGGTAATCGCTCTACCTTTATGGTAGAAATGTCGGAAACGGCTTATATTCTGCATCATGCAACAGAACAATCGCTGGTATTAATGGATGAAGTTGGCCGTGGCACATCTACCTTTGATGGTCTGGCTCTGGCGCAGGCCATTGCAGAACATTTACTGCAAAGAAATCGCAGTTATACTCTTTTTGCTACCCATTATTTTGAGTTAACCCGCTTACCTGAGCAGCATGCACACGCATTCAATATGCATCTTGCGGCTTTGGAACAAGGACAGGATATTGTTTTTCTGCATCATATTGAATCCGGCCCGGCAAGTAAAAGTTATGGGATAGCAGTAGCGAAACTGGCCGGACTGCCGGCGCGAGCACTAAATGCCGCTTACCGCCATTTACAAACACTTGAACAGCATGCAGCTTCCGAGCAGCCGCAACTGGATATGTTTCAGGCTCAGGCAGCAGACAGCGAAGAAGAAACCATGATGGATACTGATATTAATCATGTTGCTATATCGGCAATTCCTGCTGATTTATGCGCTCAGCTAAATGCATTAAAGCCTGATGAACTGACACCTAGAGCAGCACTGGCTGCTATTTATGATCTGGTGAACTGCTGGCAAAATCATCAGTCATCATAGAAAGATGCATAGAAAATCGGTTTTTTAGTTGACATAAGGCTGATTATCCGTATAATGACTCCCTTACCAGACGCGGGGTGGAGCAGCACGGTAGCTCGTCGGGCTCATAACCCGAAGGTCGTAGGTTCGAATCCTGCCCCCGCATCCAGATTCCTAAAATGTCCTGTTTTAAACAGGACATTTTGCTTTATCCATTCTCTGAACATCATTTCATTAATTTAAAAATAGATATTTCTGGTTTTCGATTGCCGATTTACTTATTTTTTTATCATTCTTTGCGATTTATCTTAATTATCCATTTCACAACAAGCTGATTGATACAACTAGATTCAATATCTGACTAATAAAATGTAAAGCAACAATATCAAGGATGCAGGTTTAATAGCTTTAAGCATAAAAAGGCAGAAAAGATATGCAAAATCTTTCCGTACTGAGAATATTTTCAGATATCGAAAAATATCTTAATTAGACATATCAATCACATATTAACCTGTAAAGTTAACAATATTATTTTCACATGCATCACTGCACGGTATATATATATTTATTAAATCTTTCAAAGTCTCAGTAATATTGGTTTATCGGTTCAAAGCTTCCATGATTAATATCAGATATCCGTAAAACTTTAGATTAATTATATGAGACTCGACACGGAAACACTGGAATGTAAACAGCAGTGTTATGTTCAGATAAGCTCGGAAATCAGAAATTATATTAAAAATTAATTTTCAACCAGTTTATTTACTCTGCCTGAATACTGGATTAACTCTAACTACTTAGGTAAGATAAAAATAAGGTAAATAATCCGAAAATCCAGTGCGTTTTCTGGAATATTTAAAGGGTGATTAATGTATAAATTCAACGGATTTACGCAGGCTGGACTCAATTTTTTACAAAATATCCGGATTAATAATAGTAAGCCGTGGTTTGATGAGCATCGTTCAATTTATGACCATGAATTGATACAGCCATTTCGGGCACTGGTTGAACAGTTAACCCCTGAAATGTTGAAAATCGATAAAGAATTTGAAACTCGCCCGGCTATTGGTAAAACGATATCACGTATTCATCGTGATACCCGTTTCTCAAAAGATAAATCTCTTTATCGCAGCCGTTTATGGCTGACATTCAAACGTCCAAGTCGCGACTGGAAAGAGGCACCTGCTTACTTTTTTGAAATTAGTCCCGATATTTATCGATATGGGCTTGGTTATTATTGTGCACCCAAACAAACCATGGACATTTTCCGTGAAGAAATACTGAATAAACCGGAAGTGTTTTTAAAAGTAATAAGGTGTGTGAAAAAACCATTTGAGCTTGTTGGTGATAGTTATAAACGTCCTTTGATTAAAGAGCAGGATAAAAAGATTGCAACATGGTACAACCGGAAAAGTATTGCTGTAATGGCAACCAGTCATCATATCGAAGATATACTTGACAGGGATTTACCAAATAAACTGACCCAAGGCTTTAAACAGTTATTACCACTTTATGATTTTTTAATGGATGTAGAATTCATTAAGAATATTTCCAAGTTATAAATATTCTCATCAATATAAAATGATTTTTATTATTTCCCGTATACCTTTTAATTTCTGAAACAATATAGCTATAGAGCTTCTTATAATCATTAGTTATGAATTCTATATTTTCGGCAGGAATACTTTGTAGATATCTGCTCAGAACATCACGCACTAACATTCGGGTTACCCAATATTGGTGTTTATACTTGTCAAAGTATAATTTTTGCCACTGCTCCAATTCCTGATGATTCAAAAATTGGACATAGTTGGTCAAAGCAAATTCGGGATTTATTTCTTCATTATAGGTAAACCAGATGTGTATTTCATTTTCTGCTATCTTTATAAAGTTTTCTACTTAACAGAGGTCTCAATAAAAATCAAAGTGGTTTATACATATGGTAATTTATCAGTACCTGATTTTCTCTGGATATTTTGTTAGCCCGCTTTATTATAAAACCCCATTTTTTGAAAATTGGCATGGCCACTTTTGAAGCATCTACACTTAATTGTGAAAGCTTTTTCTGGTGTGCCAAGCCAAGCACATGGTCATAGAGTTTTCTGGCTATGCCACGTTTTTGAAAGTCAGGGTGCACGTAAAAACAGTCTATGTAACCATCATTTTTAAGTTCAATAAACCCCGCAAGGCGTGAGCCAAAGATAGCCATCCAAGGCTGAGTGTTATCTAAACGTTTTAACCACATCTGATAATCTGGTGGTGTTGGGCACCATGCTTCTTGCTCTGCTTTGCTATAAATATCGGTATCAATAGCATGAATAGTCGAATGAAACAAATCGCATATTTCAGTAGCATAGAGTGGAGAGTATGGTTTTACTTCGATTTCAGATGCAGCATTACCCAACTTGTTTTCTATTTTCATTATGATTTGTTCCAGCAAGACTTTGCACTTCATTATCACCAACATTGATATGTTATCGCATATTTGCTGAGAAATTCATTATCACTGCAAAATACTGGGTATTGCTGCCGGTAACAGCCAGCTAAGAATCAGAAAAATTTTTTATCTCAATACGATGCCACATGATAAATGGCATAAAATTTACAAACTAAGTTTAATCAAACTAGTTTCCGCTACTTTTTTGCACATCTGGATAAACCCAAAGCTTATTATCATGCACTTCTGCCAGAAAAACATCATCCAGTTTTTCTCCTAACCGGTTCAGCTCATTTTCCAGCCATTTTTCGTCATGCCCCAGAGATTTTAAACTTGGGTAATTCACTACTCCATTTTCTACTACAACAACGGCCATGGAGGGATCACCTTTTTTTACTACGGTCATCTGACCATTATATTCAAACCAGACATCACTGAGTGCTTCCAGACTGTTATAGCCACGCTGATGGAGTAACATAATAAAATCACGGATAGACAGTTTTGCTTTACGAAAATTCTGTGAAAGTACGATTCCATTTTCCATTAAGCGTATAGAGGTACCGTCAACAAAATCTTTAGCAATATTGCGCTTAAATGTGGTGTAACGTACCAGTAACAGTAATCCTGCCCAAAAAATGGAAGCACTCATAAGTAGGGTAATACTTATGGACGGATTATATAGCGGACCGCCAATAATTGCCCCTAAAACCACGTTACCTACCTGATCAATAGCAGAAATGGGCGCCAGAGACCCTTTACCGGATAAGTTGATGTAGACTAACAGAATACAAAATGCGACCAGCATTTTGAAAATGATATTGAGATAGATGGGATTCATTAACGGTTCCTTTTAAACAATAATAACCGCAGCTTCAGATAAATAAATATAAATTATTGATTTTAATAAATGTATCATGAAATCAATAAAAGATATTATTCTGAATATCGCTCAATATCCTAAAGTAATTAATATTTATAATATTAGAAACATAATAATAAAATATATATTTAATATCAATGACTTATATTTTAATTTTAAGCTAAATTTCAATTTTTAATTTGTTTAAAATTATGTAATTAATTAAGAATGCTTTTGATTGAAATTTTGTCTTGATAAGGCAATATTGTTTTTGGCTGGATTATTCTAGTTATATTTTTATCGTTCTTGCCAGATATTTTCAGACGGAGATTTTAAAATTTGAATTCTGATGCGGAGAAATCCAGACTTAGTTACCCGCATCAGGTTATATAATGTTATTGATAAGATTACCAATAACTATCATGGCTTTAAAGCAGCTAAGAATTTACGGAAAGGTTTTCATTATCAGTTAATGAAACAAATGCTATCTAAATACAACTAATTTTTTATATCTCTGACTTATTGAAGTAATTAATGTTTTTATTTGCTCATCTATATCAGTAAAAAGATAGAAATTATGTAAATGCGGATAGTGTTTGATAAATATATTGCCTTTTTGGGTTCCGGCCGGGCATAAATTAAACGCTAATGTATTCGACGTTAAAATAATGCTCATAAAATCATCCCAATAAAAAATACCTTCCATGTCAACTGATTTGATTAAGATTCCTTCTTCAAAAAACACATAATGATATTCAGCAGGCCAGTTAATTTCTTGGTATAATTTTTTTAATCTTCTGATTTCACGAATTATTCCGACAATTTGTGCTATAGATATCAGTAAAAATATAACCGCGAGTATCTGAATAGATTCTATAGCTGTTCTAGGTATTGTATTTTCCTCTAAAAAAAATTTCTGCAAATAAAAACATGCAATATAGATAATATAAATAATTACGCCGACAGAAAAAATTTTTTTAGGAAAATATATTTTAAATATATTCCGGGATATTTGAGGCGCCGGTGATTGATTTTCTTCTAATTTAATATTCTTGGTAAATAAATATGTTGCCGTATCAGGATCGAAAGCAACATAAGGCTCTAATATATATTTTTTCATTATGACATTTAATTAATTATGTAAATTAATTTATTTTATCAAAAACCAGATTTATTTATATGATATATGTCAATATTCACTTTTTTTGTAAATTTATTCTAAACGGATACTCGGTAGATTAATGTTGAAAATAAAACAGGCAACTATGAAGATATCAGGTTGCCTGCTTACTACTACAAAGCTTTAAAATCCATGCCAGTAAATATTCGTACCGGATTGCCACGGGCTATCTGATGATGGTGTTTATGATGAATCGCCTTATTTCTTGCCTGCAATCGCTGTTCCTGCTGTAACAGCTTATGCTGGAGCAACAGCACAGCTAGTTTTTTATTAGCATGCTGGCTGCGCTCTGATTGCACTTTAACACTAATACCGCTGGCTGTATGTGTTGCTCTGACAGCTGATTCTGTTTTATTAACGTGCTGTCCGCCTGCTCCGGATGAACGCATAGTTTCAAATACAATTTCATCAGAATACTGCTGAACAACTGGATTAAAACAACTCACTCCGATAAACCAGTTTTTTCGTTTGTGCTGCGGGCGATAAGGGCTGGCACAAACCCATTGAATAGTACCCTGCCACATATCAGCCAGTACTTTGGTCTGAGTACCCTCTAAACTCACCAGTACCGAATGCAGCCCGTGTTTAGCCGGTTCCTGTTCCAGAACTTGTACTTCAACCTGTTTCTGTTTAGCTTCATATTGTAAACGTGCTAATGCTTTCACAACGGCAAGACAACATTCAGCCGGTCCGTAAGCAGCAGATAATTGCAAAAGTTGCATTATTTCTTCTCCGTCTGAACTTTATAAGTAATCACTGGTTTAAGGCGTGCTACCGGTCTGATTAGCTGAGCCTGAACCATGGCTGCGATTACACTTTCAATTGATTTATATGCCTGAGGGGCTTCTTCATATAACAGTTCACGATCACCGCAGATTACTCTGCTGCCATATGCTGTACGGGTTAACTGTTCTGCTGTATAGCGTTCTGCCAGCCTACCCTTACAGGCAGAGCGCTGCCATTTACGTCCTGCACCGTGTGCCAGTGAATATAGTGAGGAAACGGTCTCCAGTGGTTGTACCAGATAGCTGAAATCACCACGTGAACCGGGAATAATCACTAATCCCCTGTTGGCAGGCGCAGCACCTTTTCGGTGCAACCAACCATACTCCTCATTGATTGTTACCGGTTCTATAAAGTTATGGCTGATATCCAGCAGTTTTTGCCCCTGCTCACGCAGGTTAGCCAGAATACGTCTGCCAATCAGCTCGCGGTTCTGCTGTGCATAATCCAGAGCCAGATTGTGTTGCATCAGATATTCTTTACCGGCAGGACTATCGGCGATTAACCCCTGATGCCCGTACTGGCGGGTATGTTTATCCAGAATCATGCCGCCCAACCCGCGTGAACCGCTATGTACCATCAGTTGCAGGTAATGTTTATCCAGGCCGATCTCCCGGATAATTTCCGGTACATAAACTGTCTCCAGCATTTGCAGTTCTGCAAAATGGTTACCGCTGCCAATGGTTCCTGAAGCATATGTATGATTATTTAATGGCAGAATTTCCGGCCATAAAGCTGTACATTCTGTGATTGATAGCGGCTGGTCAATATTATCCAGACGCTTAATCAGCTTAGCCTGATTCATTGCCCGGATTTTAACTGTGGTTTGCCATAATGCCATTCCGCAGCCAATATCCCCGCCAATCAGTGCCGGATAAAGATATTGGGTAGTAAAAAAAGCTGCACCTACCGGATAACCACGGCCGGGATGTAAATCCGGCATACCGGCAACGTATTTAATATCGAGAAGTTTTGCAGTTGTCTCTAGCTGCCGGATGGCTTCGCCCTCTAACCAGAGTTCTGGTGATGTTATCAGGGTAATATTGTCCGCCAGCTGCTGAATAGAATTGCCCATTCTGATCCATTCCAATTATTTTATTTGGTAATAAGCAAGCAATAGTCAACCATGTTCATCATAAATGAACAGGATTTGCATGCTGAGTAATAAATTGGCAGGCCGTAGCCAAGGATCAGGATGTAATCAGCCCTGGATTGACCTGCAAGGGATAGGTAGTACAAACATAATTATTCCTTTCCGTTGCAATGTTGATAATTTGACAGAGTGGCGTACTGTAAATCAGGTTTTACAGGTAGTCAAAAATAATCAGCGATTTTTATGTCAATGAGCTGATTATAATTAGTGTTTTGTAGTTATTTCACCACTAATACACTAATCCGGTACTTTTGACACAATTATTTTCAATTAAAAATAATAAAAATTAATCATTAATAATAATTCATACTCTGGTATGAATCAGTAACCACGTTTCCTGCATTAATTTAAAAATCTGCGCCGGGTTAAAACTTCCAGAACTGCTGCCCGTCAGTGGAACAGCAATAGAAGCATAGTGACAGAGATTAACGATATTTATAGTGGCAGTAACTCAGGCAGGAATGGAACAGGCACGCCGCGACATATTAATGCCGGACAGAAATCATGTGCTCTGATAAGACAGTTTACCGGCACTGGTAGCGAATTTCAGGCGGAATGCTGAATTTTTCAGAAATTTTCTATTTGTGCTGATATCTGTCTGAATATGTGCTGGATGTTTACTGCTGGTAATACTTCTAAATAAATAGTTAGTCGGACATGTTATTCTCTGTTGGTGTGGCAGGCTTATGTTTACAATAACTGGTTAGATTGATAAATACAAAATGAGGAATTTTTTATGGCACAGTTTTTTGCTATCCATCCTACTGATCCTCAGGAACGACTGATTAATCAGGCAGCAGATATTGTTCGTGGTGGCGGAGTGATTGTTTATCCGACGGATTCCTGCTATGCACTGGGCTGTCTACCGGGCAATAAACAGGCAATGGAGCGAATTTTACGTATACGCGGCATTGATCAGAAACATCATCTAACTCTGATGTGTCATGATCTCAGCCAGCTGGGCGTTTATGCGCGTGTAGATAATAGCCAGTTCCGGCTGCTCAAAGCAGCAACGCCCGGAAGTTATACATTTATTTTGCAGGCCACCAAAGAAGTACCAGCACGTACTCTTCACCCTAAACGCAAAACCATCGGTTTACGTGTTCCAGACAATCGTATAGCTCTGGCTTTATTGCAGAATCTGAATGAACCCATGCTGTCATGTACACTGATGCTGCCTCATGATGATGAACCGTTAACTGACCCTTATGATATCCGGGATCAGCTCGAACATGAAGTGGATCTGGTGATAGACGGTGGCTGGTGCGGTACTGAGCCTACAACCGTCATTGATATGACCGAGGATATTACGCTGATACGGCAGGGTAAAGGGGATACTGCACTATTTGGTTTGTAAAATTTTCACTGGTATCATAACTGTTTTGATTTAGAATTTTCTATTTGTATTTTAAGGATTTTACTTTGCTGAAATTTGATCTGGCTTACTTACTTCTGGCAATCTTGCCGATTCTACTTGGGATTACCCTCCCGGAAGCAGTTTGTGGTTATATGGCACGCTTTTGCGGTGACCGTACAGCTGAAACGATGGGTCGGCTGAGTTTGAATCCGGCTAAATACATTGATATTGTCGGAACAATTATTATCCCGCTGGCAACCATGATTCTTTTGCCTGGCCATCTTATGGTTGGCTGGGCCAAACCAGTACCAATTGACCCGCGAAATTTTAAAAACAGACGTCAGGGAGAGCGTCTGGTAGCCATTGCCAGCCCCCTGGCTAACCTGCTCATGTGTCTGTGCTGGACCATTGTTGTGATTATCAGTCGGTGGGTGCCGGAATATTTTCAGGAACCACTGGCGATGATGGGAATCATAGGTGTCCGTGTTAATGTCATGTTCTGTTTTTTCAGTCTTCTGCCGATTCCTCCGCAACCGGGTGCACGCTTTATTGACAGTTTTCTGTCACCAAAAGCTTCGATGGAGTATCGTAAGCTGGAACCATATGGAACATGGATTATTCTGCTTCTGATTGTAAGCGGCATATTCTCGTTTATTTTGCGACCATTTCTTGAAATGGTTACGTCACTGATGTTTTTAATAATTAATCTCTTCTGAGATCAGATGTAGTTTTCATTATTAGAAAATTCAATTGAAATATTTAATTCGGCAAGAATATTTTTATATTCTTGCCGAATTATACTGATTACATCAATTTAAAATTAATTCTGGTGAATAAATGATTGGCTCATTGATTTACCTGAAAATTATTTTCTCTGTCCCAGTGTTACTCTTTCCAGACCAGCCAGATCAGGCTGTGTGTGAATCTGACTGAAATTATTCTGCGCTAACATTGTGCGGACTGCTTCTCCCTGATCAAAGCCATGTTCCAGTAATAACCAGCCATCAGGACGCAGAAAATGTGCAGCGCCGGTAATAATGGTTTGAAATGCAGTCAGACCGTTGTGATTATCGGTGAGCGCATGCTGCGGTTCAAAGCGCAAATCCCCTTGCTGCAAGTGTTGATCATGTACGGCAATATAAGGAGGATTGGATACAATTACGTCCACACTGTTAACTGCAGGCTGCGGCTGCGCCTGATACCATGAACCTTGTCCGAAAGATACGTCTGCCTGCAGGGCAGCAGCATTGGTACGCGCAACTGCCAGTGCTTCTGCACTGATATCAGCTGCCCATACCTGTGCATCAGGACGTTCACAGGCTACGGTAATCGCAATGGCTCCGCTGCCTGTACCTAAATCCCACACAACTCCGTGCTCAGGTAAATGTGCTAAAACCGCTTCTACGAGATGTTCCGTTTCCGGCCGCGGAATCAGTACAGCTTCTGTAACTTGAAAACGCCTGCTGTAAAATTCACGCCATCCGAGCAGATAGGCCAATGGCTCACCAGCCAGCCGCCGTTGTGCCAGTTGATTCAGTCTGGTCTGATCACTGCTGCTGATTAGCTGCTGACCATGGGCGATAATATAGCCATGACTGATATCCAGTATCTGCTGAAGCAGCATTCGTGCTTCCAGTCGCGGCAAACCGCAGTTGTGTAACCAGCTATCAAGAGTGATTGGCGTATCTGTATTCATTATCTATTCTTTAAGACAGGTTTATAACAAAAACAGGGTGGCCAGACCGAGAAAAATAAAAAAGCCGCCAGAATCTGTAACAGCAGTAATCAGCACACTGCTGCCAAGTGCCGGATCGCGGCCGGATTTTTGCATAATTACCGGTATCAGTACGCCGACCGTGGCAGCCAGTAACAGATTCAGTGTCATTGCAGCCACCATAACCAGACCAATACCTACGCTGTGATACAGGAAATAGGAAACAAGCCCCATCACAGAACCCCAGATAATACCATTTACAAGAGCAACACCCTCTTCTTTGCGCAGTAACCGCCATGCCTGACTGTTACTGATTTGTCCGGAGGTCATGGCGCGCACAATCATGGTAATGGTCTGATTACCGGAATTACCGCCAATACCGGCCACAATCGGCATCAGTGTTGCCAGCGCAACAATTTTTTCAATTGAGTTTTCAAACATACCAATTACACGGCTGGCAACAAAAGCCGTACACAAATTGACAGCCAGCCATATCCAGCGGTTTTTTACTGAATCCACTACCGGCGCAAACAGGTCTTCCTCTTCACGTAAACCAGCCATATTCAGCATATCGGTTTCTGATTCTTCACGAATCACATCCACCATTTCATCAACGGTAATACGTCCGATCAGTTTGCGGTTACTGTCTACTACTGGTGCAGTGACCAGATCATAGCGCTCAAATGCCGCTGCCGCTTCTTCAGCATCGTCTTCAGGACGGAAGGTAACCACATCATCGGCCATAACTGTCGAGACCAGTAAATCCGGATCGGCAACCAACAGACTGCGTATGGGTAAAACGCCTTGCAGAACATCGTAATTATCGACTACAAAGATTTTATCGGTATGGTCGGGCAAACGTTCAAAGCGGCGTAAATAACGCAAGACCACCTCACAGGTTACATCTGCCCGAATACTCACCAGCTCAAAATCCATCAGTGCGCCAACCTGATTGTCTTCAAATGACATTGCCGCAGTAATTTGTGCCCGCTCTTCTTCATCACGGCTGCTGATGGCTTCATAAACAACTTCTTTGGGCAAATCCGGAGCCAGCTCGGCCAGTTCGTCTGCATCCAGATTATCCACAGCGGCCAGCAGTTCCTGCTGCGCCATGCTTTCAATCAGGGTTTCACGTACCGGATCAGAAACCTCCAGTAATACCTCACCATCTTCAGTAGGTGTAGCCAGCTTCCACACCAGCATACGTTCCTGTAGCGGCAGTGACTCCAGCAGGGTAGCCATATCGGCAGGATGCAGCTCGTGCAGAGCAGCAATCAGTTCAGTCAGTGCCTGTTCCTGCTCCGGTGTTTGCAGGTATGACTGAGTATGCGAATGGATATGCTCGGCAACCGGCAAAAGAATAGCAACCAGCTCACATATGTGATCGGTATCCAGATGCAGGCGTTCCAGTTCGCTGAGATTGCTGTGGCTATCCATTGTATTGTTATCCTGTGTGTTGCATCATCCAAACCGGAATGTTACCGCTGCAATGCCAGCAGTATATCCTGATAAAACAGCATTTTGCCTGTTATGATAAATTAAAGCCTGCTTGAGCAGGCTGTCTTTAATAATATTGTACACGGATTTTACCTATTCGCGCCTCTCCTTCTTTGCGTTTATCACCACAAACTATATTGCTAAGCTGCATAATCAGTGTATTTCACGGCAAGGTTTATATATTCTCTGTCACAGAATAAGGTTGCTGATAACACCACATTGTTTTAATGTATAAATTACATTACTGCTGCAAATCATGATTAAATTCAGCAGGGGGAATAGCAATATGCTCAGAGAAAATTTCAATGAATTTCAGTATTTACTGACAATAGCCAAAGAGCGAAGTTTTACCAGAGCAGCCCGTAAACTAGGAATGACACAGTCTGCGCTCAGCCACGCGATTAAAGTTCTGGAGCAAAAACTGCAAACACGTTTACTGACCCGGACAACGCGCAGTGTGGCGCCTACTGATATAGGTGAACAGATTATTGCTTATCTGGAACCACGATTAAATGAGCTTGAATTTACATTACAGAATCTGGTTGAACAAAATGGTACGGCCAGCGGCAATATTCGGCTGTCTGTTAGTGAACATGCGGCAAATACGGTACTCTGGCCGAAACTGAAACCATTTCTGAAAGAACATCCGAAAATTAATGTTGAGTTATTTATCGATAACCATTTTGTAGATATCGTGCAGGATGGTTTTGATGCCGGAGTACGCCTTGGAGAAAGCCTCGAACAAGACATGGTAGCCATTAAACTGAGCTCTGAAATACGTCTGGCTGTTGTGGCATCAGCAGATTATTTCAAGACTCACGCTATACCGGCCACCCCATATGATTTACAGCATCATCAGTGTATCAATGTACGCTTACCCAGTGCCAACGCACTTTACCAGTGGGAGTTTGAAAAAGACGGCAAACCACTGCGCATTAAAGTAAACGGACAACTCACTTTCAATCAGTTACCTGAGCGCATAGACGCCGTGTTATCGGGTTTTGGTATTGGCTACGTGCCCGAGGATATGGTCACAGCACTGGTGGCCTCCGGTCAGCTGGTACAAGTACTGAAAGAATGGTGTCCTGCTTTTCCGGGCTACTACCTCTATTATCCCAGCCGCAAACAGCACCCCCGTGCCTTTGCTATGATGATTGATGCTTTACGACTAGTTGAATAAGGGAAACCATATGAGCCTCCCTTATTCTTTCCTAATTAACGCCCTACACGTGCCTGCTGGTCAGCAGGATAACGCTCACCCACAATAGAAACACGCTCTAGAGCCTGATTAATTTCAACAACATCACTGGCAGTTAGCTGAATGTCGGCCGCAGCCAGATTTTCCTGAAGTCTGTCTGGTCTGGTAGTGCCCGGAATCGGAACAATCCATGGTTTTTGTGCCAGCAGCCATGCCAGCGCAATCTGAGCCGGAGTAACCTGATGAGCCTGAGCCAGTTTATTGATCAGAGTGGTCAGGTTTTCATTTGCTGCCCGTGCTTCAGGAGTAAAGCGCGGTACACGCCGGCGGAAATCATCGGCAGTAAATACAGTAGCTGAATTAATGGTACCGGTTAAAAAGCCTTTACCCAGCGGGCTGAACGGTACCAGACCAATTCCCAGCTCCTGCAACAATGGCAAAATTTCTTTTTCCGGTTCGCGCCACCACATTGAGTATTCACTTTGCAATGCAGTCAGAGGCTGTACTGCATGTGCCCGGCGAATGGTAGCAGCACCGGCTTCAGACAAACCAAAATGTTTTACCTTTCCCTCAGCAATCAAATCCTTAACCGTACCAGCAACATCTTCAATCGGTACATCAGGGTCGACCCGATGCTGATACAATAAATCAATCACATCTGTTTGCAGCCGCCGCAATGAACCTTCGACTGCCTGGCGAATATGCTCCGGACGGCTGTTTAAAATCTGCTGCTTATTATCATCACCAAACGTAAAACCAAACTTAGTGGCGATCACTACCTGTTGCCGGTAAGGTTTCAAAGCCTCGCCGACTAATTCTTCGTTCAGATAAGGACCATAAACTTCTGCCGTATCAAAAAAAGTCACACCTTGTGCCACTGCAGAACGAATCAGCTCAATGGCTTTTCCGGTTTCTGTTGCCGCACCATATCCGAAACTCAGCCCCATACATCCCAGCCCCAAAGCAGAAACAGCCAGACGGCTACTGCCTAAATAACGTTGTTGCATCGTACTATTCCTTTTGTGATTAATCGCAGAAACAGCATAGTCTTTGCAGGCAACAGGATTAAGAGGTCTGAATTACTAAGGTTAATTAATACTATTCATAAATAATCAACCTGCCTTTTCATCACTCAAAAAAAAGCGCCTGACAAATCAGCAGGCGCTCAGCGGTATATTTCAGACGTAAATACTATCTTTTCCAAATACCTTTATCAGCAATGACTTTCAGAAAATACTGATTTATTTGTCAGCTTAATCAGCCCAGTATTTTTTCTTTGAAGTTTTACCAATACCCGGATTAAAGCTATTGGTAGGATCCAGCTGCCGGTAAAATTGCTTTAAAGCCGGTTTGGCATGATACAAGTGACCAACATTGTGCTCAGCCGGATACTGAGCTCCACGCTGATCAAGTAATACCAGCATCTCATCTTCAACTTTGTTGCAATCGGTACCTTTACGGGCAATATAATCCTGATGGAAAACATGACAGAAAAAGTGGCCATAATACATTTTATGGATGAAATGCTGATTAATACTGTCAGGCAGGGTTTCAAACCATTCGCTGTCATTACGCCGTAAAGCCACATCCAGTGCAACAATATTTTCTACCGTATCGCTATGCACATTACGATAGGTAGTCGCTGCGCCGGCTGCGGCAAAACGATGCAGCATTGCCGCTTCGGCCTCTTTTTCATTACAGCGGAAATAACTACCGGTTTTCTGCTGGAAAAAAGTATTCAGAAATGCTTCTGCTTCCTCAATACCGTCATCAGCCATTTTCAGAATCAGATGGTGTTCGTAACGGTCGCGGTAATCACGAATGGACTGAGGTAAATGCTGCGGCAGAAATTTACACATAAATACCGCAAAATGGTCAGAAAAATTCTTCGGAAAAAACGGAATTTTCGCCATGATACGATCAACAAAATTCTTAAAGGCAAACAGACGCGGCATGGCATCAGTACCGAATTTCTGAATGGCAACAAAAGTATCTTTACCATATGCAGCAGCAATATCAAAAGCCTCACGGTGCATGTACTCACCGGAAACCGGCAGATTTTTAAACTTGCTGAGAATATGGCGGCGAATATCATCCAGCTCGTGGGTATCATTACTGCCGATATAGAAAACCGCAGATTTTTTCTCCAGCGGGAAAGTATCCAGACGAACAGCAAAGACCATTAGACGTCCGGCGCTGCCGGAAGCTTCATAATGCCGTGCCGGATCGGCATTAAAACGTGCCGGCGTATCTGCATCTATTTCGCGTACATGGTTGCGGTATTCGTGGTCATGTCCCATACCGGCATCATGTTTGATATCTTGATCGCTGTATTTATGATTTTGCAGATTCTGTAAAATAGTTTCCGGTTCATCGCCCAGTTCGATACCAAGATGATTTACCAGATGCAACTGACCGTTTTCATCCAGTTGAGCAAACACTGCCATCTGAGTATAAGCCGGACCGCGCTGAATTAGAGCACCACCTGAATTGTTACATACTCCGCCCATCACGGAGGCACCAATACAGGATGAACCGATAACCGAATGCGGACCACGCTGATATTGTTTCAGCTCTTTTTCCAGACGGAACAGTGTGCTGCCGGGTAAACAGACTACCTGTTCGCCATTTTCAATCACCTGAATACCATCCAGCCGGCGTGTGCTGACAATGACAATCGGGCGATCATAATCATTACCATCTGGTGTCGAACCACCTGTCAGACCGGTATTGGCAGACTGAGTGATAACTATCACATCAGCTTCAACACAGGCTTTTAATACCCGCCACTGCTCCACCAGTGTACCCGGTATCACAACAGCCAGCGCATCACCAACTCCGAAACGAATACCCTGACGGTAAGGCAGAGTACGTGCGGGATCAGTCAGAGTATATTCATGCCCGACAATTCCCTGTAATGTGTGAACGAGGTCGGTATGTGTATTAATACCCATACTGCTTCTCCCTTTATTATGTAGTGACTTATTCCTAATTAATACAAACCATTTTAGAACAGTTATATATTAACGGAAAGATTTTTAACATATCTGATGTATATCAGGCTTCAGGCAAAAAACCACCGCTCTGCCGTTGCCACAGCATAGCATAAACACCATTTTTTGCCAGCAGCTCACTATGTGTGCCCTGCTCAACTATCTGCCCTTTATCCATCACAATCAGCCGATCCATTGCAGCAATCGTTGACAGCCGGTGAGCAATTGCCACAACCGTTTTGCCCTGCATTAACCGGGTGAGATTTTCCTGAATGGCGGCCTCTACTTCAGAATCCAGAGCACTAGTGGCTTCATCCAGCAGCAGAATCGGCGCATCTTTCAGAATTACACGGGCTATGGCAATCCGCTGGCGCTGTCCGCCAGACAGCTTCACACCGCGCTCACCCACATGTGCATCATATCCATGTCTTGCTTTGGAATCTTCCAGTGATGGAATGAAACCATCCGCTGCTGCCTGCTGTGCTGCCTGTATCATTTCTTCATCAGAGGCATCGGGACGCCCGTAAACTATATTGTCACGTACTGAACGGTGCAGCAGAGAAGTATCCTGTGTCACCAGCCCCAGTGCTGCACGCAGACTATCCTGCGTTACATCGCGGATATCCTGCCCGTCAATCAGAATACGGCCGCCCTGTACATCATAAAAACGCAGCAACAGATTGGTCAGTGTCGTTTTACCGGCGCCGCTGCGTCCGACCAGACCCACTTTTTCTCCCGCGCGGATATGCAGGTTAAAATCGCGCAGCAGCGGTTTATCCTCACTGTAAGAAAAGTTTACATGCTCAAAATCAATCGCACCCTGATTAACTGTTAACGGCAGTGCCTTAGGTTTATCAACAATAGCATGCGGACGGGATAGTATCTTCATACCATCTTCAACCGTACCGATATTTTCAAACAGACGCGCACTTTCCCACATTACCCAGCGTGAAAGACCATTAATCCGTGAGGCCATGGCTGTCGCTGTGGCAATAGCACCAACACCCACCTGCCCCTGCATCCACAGCCAGATACCCAGGCCGGCGGAGCCGACTACCAGTAAAGTATTAATCATGGTGCTCAGACTATCCAGCAGGGTTGCCAGACGCATCTGCGCATTCACGGTTACCAGAAATTCCTGCATTGATGCTTTGGCATAGGCGGCTTCACGCGCACTGTGTGAAAACAGCTTCACCGTAGCAATATTGGTGTAGGCATCAGTAATACGACCGGTCATCAGACTGCGGGCATCTGCCTGCCTCTGAGCAGTTTTAGACAGCCTAGGAATCAGAAATCTGAGTACCATGACAAACAGCACTATCCACAGAATAAAAGGTAGCAATAACCAGCTGTCCATACCGGCAAGTATTACCCCGCTGGTAACAAAATAAACCAGTACATAAACCAGCATATTGGCCACAGACATTACCGTATCACGTACCGCAAGCGCGGTTTGCATTACCTTGGCAGAAACCCTTCCGGCAAATTCATCCTGATAAAAACCCATACTCTGCCCGAGCATCAGGCGGTGGAAATTCCAGCGCAGGCGCATCGGAAAGGCGCCCTGAAGAGTCTGAAACTGTACATTGGAAGAAAGAAATGACCAAATAATACTGAATATCAGCACAGCAGCCATCAGCAGCAGTTCATGTCCTTTTTCCGGCCATAACCTGTCTGGTGAATAAGCGCCAAGCCAGTCGATTACCGTACCAAGGAAGCGAAATACCAGGGCCTCCAGAATACCGGTACCTATGGTCATGACAACCATCAACAGCAGCCAGAGGCGTGCTCCTTCCAGACAACTCCAGATAAACGGTAACACACCTTTTTTCGGCGGTTGCGGAAGCATATCCGGATAAGTATCAATGCGGTTTTCAAACCAGCTGAAAAATCGGTTCAGTAACATATTGCGCGGGCTTTCTGCATAGGTGAGCCATAGCGGCTGTGCCTGCAAATACGGCAGCCAGAAAAATAATAAGACAAATCATTATACATAATCTGAAATATAAATCAGCTTTCAGCGGTTTGTGTTAGAATCCTGCAGGCACATCAGCATACCAGACAGTCGCTGTGCATAATATACATGCATGGAGGAAAGTCCGGGCTCCACAGAGCAGAATGCCGGCTAACAGCCGGGCGTCGTGAGGCGACGGAAAGTGGAACAGAAAGCATAACCGCCGATGGCTGTGGGAAACCACAGCACAGGTAAGGGTGAAATGGTGCGGTAAGAGCGCACCGTGCCGTTGGTAACAACGTGTAGCAGGCTAAACCCCATTCGGAGCAAGACCAAACAGAATGCACTGACGCTGCTCGCCGAGCATTCGGGTAGGTTGCTAGAGCGGCACAGTAATGTGCCGCCCAGATGAATGACTGTCCAAGACAGAACCCGGCTTATCGGTTGTCTGATGTGCCCCTCAGCATAATGGTTATTCACACATAGTTGTAACCGTTTTTCCGGCTCTTTAGCACTTATTGATTATTCAGCATTCCCATGGCACCGGATATCAAAGAAAATCATAAAGTAAAACAAATTAGTTATCTATTGATACCATTCATTGAACAATCTGATTAATTTATTTTTGACCATGTCCTGCATCAAGCGAAAGATGGAGAATCTGATACAGATTCTGATTATTTATGGCTGGTTTATCTTTAAAAAAAGTAAATGCAGCATAACGCCATTTATCCGGATTATAAATAATCACTTTACCAGTTTTATTTTTATACTCAGCACCTTGAAAAGAAAAATCTCTTAACCGTACCTGTTCTGCTATAGAAAAATTTTCTTCTGATACATACCGGCTTTGTGAAAAATCATTTGTCAATTCCACTTCTGCTGTAATACCAATATTGATTTTTTGCCAGCCAAAAGAATTAATAATATTGTCAAAATAGCCTTTGAAAATAAATTTGTTCATTCCTTTGGTTTGTTTCCAAAGATAAAGAGGACAATATCCATTGCCTGTGTTGCCACTCTTTTTATCAGAAATTATATAAGCCTTAAATAATAAATCTTCAAAGCCATCTGTTTTATAACCATTATTTTGAATACGATCTTTGATAATATTCATATCATAATCGGCTGGTAAACTAATTTTATATTGCATAGCCTGCATGCTAAATTCCCGCTTTAAACAATGTAATTCAGTTTATAAATTTAATTAAATTTTGAATAATTCTAATCTGCGATTGAGTTATCAGAAAAAATGATAGGCATATACAACATATGGATTTCAAAGGATTATTGATTTTTAAAACAGTTTATGACGTTAAAAGTCTTAATAAAGCAGCAAAAATTTTAGGCTATTCACAATCTAATCTGACCGCACATCTGAAAAAGATGGAACATGAATTACGGGCAACGCTTTTTATCCGTAGTTTTGATGGAATGAAACCAACAGCACAAGGCCATCAGTTTTATGCTTTTAGCAATTCAACACTGGAAAAATTTACACAAATAAAATTATCATTTAAATCTGTCAAACCTTTATTATTAATTTCAGAACTTCTGTTTCAGTTTATTGTTATTGAAAAGACTGAATATCAAATAGAATCAACAGATATTGTTATTAAAAAAACCTGTGAAATAGAAAATGAAATTAATCAGCACAGTTATGATAAAGTCATTACTTTTAAAAAATTTAAGCATAAAGATTATGATTTAACAGAAACCGGATATTTACCTGTTGCCTTTTTAAAAAGTTCCGAAGTTACTACTCATCTGCATTTACCTGTTCTGATTAACAACGATGCAGATTGTCCCTTACGTGCCAAAACTTTAGCAATATATCCGCAGCTGACTAATATTATTACCATTGATTCTCTCAGCCAGCTGTTAAATCTTGTTGAAAATGGGCAGGCAATAGCACTATTGCCCGTATTCTTGGAGCAGGATAAACTTACTCCACTTGATACTCACCAGTATCTGATTGACTATTTTTGTTATCAGCATCAATCAGTTTAAAAAAATTTAATATCATATTAAGTTTACTATCACTACCCGAACCATTATTAACCGGTTAAGTCAGTTAATAAACCATCTGCTGTGAACTGAATACGTCTGTATGAATTTTTACTGTTGCAGCCTGCATGTCCGCACGTTTGAATAGTGCCTTACCGATAAAATTACCACTAAATAGGCGCAGAAATTATCTAAACAGGTACAGAGTTATGATCTGATATTTATTCCGGCCGGATTGATAATATCACTAGTCAAAATCCTTAAATTTTGATTTATATCATTCTATTTTTCATAGAAACAACATAATATCTATAAAATAAAACAGATATTTACATTCTTATATTCTCCAGTAACGCCTAATGCCGGATAACTATTGAATTCTTACTTTTTTAAACCCAGAGATAGCCAAATGCAAAAAATATTTATAGCCATTATTTTTGTTGTCTGTCAGCTAATCTCTTACTCAGCATTAGCAACCGTGGTGATAAGCCGACCCATTTATCAAATCGAAGCATCTGATTTTATAGAAAAATTCAATACTTTAAATAAACAATATCGATATAATCTGAAACCTATTAAAAAAGATGAAAATTTTCAATCTAAAATCATTTATCTCTTTAAACCTAATATCTATCTCGACATGAATAGCGTTTTTGAGTTAGTAGGCCGACTTGAACTTACCTGTGAACAATTCTCAAATAATAAATTAGCCGGCATGAAAAAATGCCAGCAATCTATTCAGCTTATTAGTAAAGCATTTGATCCTGATTTTGAGCTTAGTGACTTCGAAGATAATAAAGTATGCACATCTACAGACGAGACAAACTCATGTTCCTATGAGTTCAATCATGTTAAGTACACTCTGGAAAATGAACAAGACACACAAACTTTACGCTTTATCATTTATCCGTTTAGTGAGGATGAATCAGATTACCCCACAAAATCTGAATCAGATCAGATGTCATTAAAACTTATTCAATACTATATCAGCTATGTTATTAATTACGCTTTATCAGTTCTACACACAGACAATCTTTTTATTTATCTATCTAAATATTAAGATACATCAGCTCAAAATGAACATTTAGCCATATAAGACATACTGGTATGCAAATAATTTATATAACTACCAGATTTTTGTTCCGACTGGATTGATAAATATGATTAGTCAAAATCTTCGAATTTGATTTATATCATTTTATTTTTCAGATAAATAGCATAATATCTATATCAATTAACCCATCTTTGCTTTTTA